>NZ_JAEEGC010000001.1 GCF_019207025.1 Clostridium thailandense
ATAACAGCAGATCAAGAAACTGCTATTATAAATCTTTTCACACCTCAGGATAATGGCAATGGTGGAAAACATGAAGATGGAATGAAGACTCAGCTTGATGCTTTAGTAACAGCGGGAACAATAACAGCAGATCAAGAAACAGCAATAGAAACAGCTTTGCAATCAAGTAAGGGTGATTTTAAAACAGTACTTGCATCATTAGTAACAGCAGGAACAATAACATCAGCACAGGAAACAGCAATAGAGACAGCATTGACTCCTAAGGATAATGGCAATGGTGGAAAACATGAAGATGGAATGAAAACAGCACTTGATGCATTGGTAACAGCGGGAACAATAACTTCAGATCAAGAAGCAGCAATACAAACAGCAATGCAATCAAGTAAAGGTGATTTTAAAACAGCTCTTGCATCACTGGTGACAGCAGGAACAATAACATCAGCACAGGAAACAGCAATAGAGACAGCACTGACTCCTAAAGATAATGGCAATGGTGGAAAACACGAAGATGGAATGAAGACTAAACTCGATACTTTAGTTGCAGCAGGAACAATAACATCAGCACAAGAGACAGCAATAGAAGCTGCACTAACTCCTTCTAAGTAGAATTAAAAACATATAATTATTTTAAGTGTCAGTGCAGATAATTACGGCCTGGCACTTTTAAATTTTTCATAGTATTAAAGATGGATTGCACTTTGAGAGTTGGATTGTTGACAAAGATTAGATATAACTTTAGTTAAAGAATTACTTAGCTTATCAGGCCTTATTGGCTTTAATATGTAGTCAACTACACCAAGCTTAATAGCATTTTGTGCAAAGTTAAAGTTATCAAAAGCTGTCAAAATAATTGTCTTTACATTTGGATTAAATTGAATTATTGATTGCTGTGCTTCCAAACCGTTTTTTCCTGGCATTTTAATATCCATAATAATTATATTAGGTTTATGTTTTTGTGCTAGTAGTATAGCATCATCTCCATTCGCTGCCTCATCGACTATTTCCACATTGCTAAAATTCTTTTTTAGCATAAAGCGAATAATTTTACGTTCAAAAGCCTCATCATCTACAATTAATAGTTTATACATAATATTATATACCCCCTAAAAATTTTGGAAGCGACAAAAAAGAGACTAAAACTCATTGTTTAAGCCTCTTTGCTTTACATATCAAACATTCTATTTTGCTTGAAGAAATTTATTGCATAGTGCTCCATTGCATTTATGCAATTTCTTCAAATCTAAAATATCATATTTTAAAATTAATGTCAACACAAAATATTCCCAATATGATAATTTATGTGAAAAAAGTATATAAATCAATGTAAGTTTGAAATTCGAGTATACAAATTTTGAATTGAATATACTTGCAAAGATTTTAAAATAAATATAATATAATTATAATATATATCTGTATTAGATTCTAGACCAGGGGATATTTAAACTAACAAAGATGAGGGGAAATAAATGAAGAAAACAATAATAATAGCTGATGATGAGCCAATTACTAGACTGGATATTTATGAAATTCTAAGTGAGGCAGGCTACGAAGTTGTTGGGGAGGCTTCAAATGGGTTTGATGTAGTAGAACTCTGTCGCAGATTTAGACCTGATTTGGTACTAATGGATATTCAGATGCCTCATTTAGACGGGTTAAAAGCGACAAAATTAATAGTAGATGAAAATCTTGCAGACTCTATAGTAGTTTTAACTGCGTATAGTGGTTTTGAATTTATTGAGGAAGCAAAAGCAGCAGGAGTAACTGGATACATTGTTAAACCTATAGAAGAGAGGAGTTTACTACCAGAAGTCGAGATTGCTATTGCTAAGGGTAAGGAGATAAAAGCAATAAAAGAAGAGGTGCTAAAGACAAAGGAGGATGCGGAAAAAAGAAGAACTATTGATAAAGCAAAGGAAATATTGATGGAAAGGTATAAAATAACAGAGGAAGCAGCATATAAGATACTTCGTAAAACTAGTATGGATAAGCGTTGTTCAATTAAGGAAATGGCAATTATTATTATAGAGAAGTATAAACAATATTGATAATGAAGCAAAAACCTTAAATTTGAATCTATGTATAAGTAATCGGTAGTAGGCCAACTTGCATTAAGAGAAAATGAACCAGCAGTGCTGAGAATGCTTCAAATAGGAATGAAAACGCGAGCTTTGAAAACGATTACATAAGAGAACAAATTAGTAAAGCAGAATGTACTCCCTATAAAAAATGATTTTAGCAACTATAAATGAGAAAATTTTTTTCCCACTATAGCCTTTTTGAATAGAGCCTTTTATAAATTCTTCAATGTGCTTTAACACAGGTTTTGAAAAGCAAAGGAAAAAAACTAAGTTTAAATAAAAATTGGCTAATTGGTGATTTTTCTGTTAAAATACTTTTATGAGACATATACTTCACTCCTGTTGTTAAAGTTTTTTTCGCAAATTAATTTATACAACAAAATGTGAAGTTTGTCTCTATATTTTTATAAGTTTTTCTAACTGTAAATATATGTTGTGAATTTTTTTAACTATAAGTATAGAAAATTATTTAACTATAGTACTATGGGGCGGTGAGATTGTATGCATAGTTTAATGTATGAAATAAGAGATTTCATACAAAATTTAATAGAGTCAACTAGTTTAGTTATCGAATTCGATATTTATGTTATTGATGATAATTTAGTAAGAGTAGCTGGAACGGGAATATTTAAAAAAATAGCCGGTATGGCCCTCCCTGAAGGATGTGGAAATGACTATGTTATAAAAAATGAGAAGCTTTTAGTTATAGAGAATCCTTTGAAAAATGAAATCTGTAGTACATGCCCAATGAAAGAATATAACGTGTGTTCTAAAGAATATTCAATAATATATCCTGTGAAAATCAAAAATAAGTGTATTGGAAGTATTGCAATTGCATCTCTAACACCTGAGCTCAAAGCTAGGTTAGTTGAAACTAAGAATAAATTGATTATTTTTTTGAAAAAGCTTAGTGAAATAATAGTAACAAAGATAAGGGAAACAGAAACGGAATATAGATTAATGACAATATTGAATTCCATAAGTGAAGGAATTGTGTTGACGGATTTTTCTGGAAATATAATTGAATATAATGATGCCATGAAAAAAATACTACAAAATCAAAAAAATATTAAGAACATATTTTCAGGAAATTATTTTGAAAACATAATAAATAATGCTAAAGAAAATAGTAATCAGGAATGGGAAGTTGATTTAACAGGTTTAGTTCCAAATAATAGAATGTTTGTAAATGTAAAATTTATTAATAGGAGTAATGAAAAATTAGACATTTTATTTACATTTAAACATAAAAAAGAATTAAGTAATATAGCATATCAACTTTTGGCAGATGCTTCGCATTTAAATATAAATTTTGACAGTATAATAGGGAATAGTAAAGCAATCAATGAAGTAAAAAGTTTTGCAGTACAAGCTGCAAAACATACATCAAATGTATTAATTTTAGGAGAAAGCGGAACGGGAAAGGAATTGTTTGCTAGAGCAATTCATAGGATGAGTGAAAGGGAAAAAGAACCTTTTATCGCAATTAATTGCGCTGCAATTCCTGAAAATCTTCTTGAAAGTGAACTCTTCGGATATGAAAGCGGTGCATTTACAGGAGCAAATAAGGGAGGAAAACCTGGTAAGTTTGAACTTGCTAATGGTGGTACAATTTTTCTTGATGAAGTTGGTGATTTAGCTTTATATTTACAACCTAAACTATTGAGAGTTATTGAAAATGGAGAATTGCAAAGAGTAGGAGGGGTAAAACCAATAAAGTTAGATGTTAGGATAATTGCAGCTACTAATAAAAACTTAGAATCTATGGTTGAAAAAGGTGAGTTTAGACAGGATCTTTTTTACAGATTGTGTGTAATACCTATTACAATACCTTCACTTAAGGAACGACCAGAAGATATTATTTTATTAGCTGAACATTTTCTACATAAATATAATAGGAAATTTAATAAAAATATTAAATTATCTGAAGAGGTGAGAAAATTATTACTATTATATGATTGGCCTGGAAATGTAAGAGAGCTGGAGAATACTATTGAGTACTCAGTTAACATGGAAAATAGAGGAATATTAACTCCTAAATGTATTCCAGAAAAAATTCGTAATGATAGAGATGATATGAAATATAGCAATCTAAAGTTGAATTTAGACTTAATAAAGAAAAGAGCTATTCAAGAACTTTTAATTAAGTATGGGAATACTCTTGAAGCTAAACAAAAGATTGCAAAAGAATTTGGTATAAGTATATCTACCTTATACAGGGAGATAAAAAAATATAATTTATAAGTATATGTTATAGATTCAAATTAAAAAGTTTATTACAAATGGGCTGTCCTAAAACTAAGTTAGTTTTATTGATTGTGGTGAAAGATACTATCATGATGGTCTGTCGCATTAAATAATTAGTAAACGGTGTAATACCTACCGTATTTAAAAAATCAGCTTCACATCGAAATGCGAAGCTGATTTTTTAATAGAATCCTTCTTTGGCAATTTTCTTTATATAGTTATATTGCGTTTGTATAAGCTTTTTAAAATCTGCATCTGATAATTCGTTATATAGAGATATGCCTTCTTCATAAAGGCATTTGTATATTAATTCACAATAATCATCGTCTTCTCGATGCATTTTTTGTATGGTTTTTCCGATTCATATGGAAAATCAAGTGCATAAGCTATTCTATCAATTTTTTCGCCAAGAAACTCTTTTGACATATTCATCCCATCTTAAAGTTTTAAATGAGCTATGTTTTTAAAGAATAATTGAAAATCATTTTTGATAAAATAAAAAACTGTTGACAAAATATGTTTGTCAGTAGTCTGAAGTTTATTATCATTTATGATAATAAACTTTTTATTTACAATACTTATATTTAAAACTAGTAGATAATTGCAATATTAGATACATTAAGAAAGCAGATATTCTATTATCAGTATTCGGTTATTAAAATATAAATAACTTATATAGGCATTATCAAAAAGAGTTGTCATTTTTGATAATATGACTTAGAAAACTACACATATCTTGCAAAAATCAATTGATTTTATTTTGGCATATATTTTGCTTATATATAAAGTGTGAAAAAGTTTATTTTATATAAAGAAAGGAGTAGAAAGTAAATGCATTATGGATAAAAGCACTAATATAGTATTTTAAAATGAGACAAAATTCTTATCAAAGGAGCATAAAAAATGAAACCAATTATAGGTATATGTGCAAATTATAGCAATGGATTAAGTGAAGTTTATGGGAGACTAGGTGTTCAGCTTGGATGGCATGTTATTCCAGACGATTATATTAATTCAATTGAAATGGCAGGAGGAATTCCATTAATTATTCCAGTATATAATGATGATAATAATATTGATAGTACAATTAATATTATTGATGGACTACTTTTAACAGGAGGGGTTGATGTTTGCCCAAAATATTATAATGAGTTTATTGGAACTAAAACGGAAGACATAGATCCCAAAAGAGATGAACATGAATTGCATTTGTTGAATGATGTTATTACCAAAAGTAAAGTTCCTATTTTAGGAATTTGTAGAGGTCATCAGCTTTTAAATGTTGCTTATGGAGGTACGCTGCATCAGGATTTAAGTGAAATTTCGCTAGAGTTAAAAAATAATGTAAGTATGAATCATGCTATGTATGGTTCACAAAAATATATTCCGGTTCATGAAGTTGAATTAAATAAAGATAGCATATTTTATGAAATTTTTAACAAAGAAAAAATACAGGTAAATTCATATCACCATCAGGTAATAAAAGATGTAGCAGATGCATTTAACATTGTAGGTAGATCACCTGATGGAATAGTTGAAGCTATAGAAATGAAAGGCGATAGATTCGTAATAGGAACACAATGGCATCCTGAAATGATGTCAGAACACTATGAAGAGCAACTTCTAATTTTCAAGAAATTTGTAAGTATGTGTGCTGAATATAACAAAAATAAATAGAATAGGAAAATATAAATTAAAAATTTAAAAGGGGGTTTTATAGTGAAAAATGAAAGTAATGGTTTACAAGAAGATCTTAGTCGTGGATTAGAAGAAAGACATATCCAATTAATTGCATTAGGTGGTGCAATTGGAGTTGGCTTATTTTTAGGATCAGCCCAAGCTATTAAAACAGCAGGGCCAGCAATTCTATTAATATATTTGCTTGCTGGACTGATGATATTTTTTATTGTACGTTCACTTGGTGAAATAGCAGTTGAATATCCTGTTTCAGGTTCTTTTAGTGCATATGCTAATAAATTTATTGGACCACTTGCGGGCTATTTAACAGGATGGACTTATTGGTTGGCATGGATTGTAGCTTGTATGGCAGAAGTAACTGCAATAGGAATTTACGTAAAGTTTTGGTTTCCAAGTATTCCGCAATGGTTATCAGCTCTTGTTGCTTTGTGTATAATGACATTAGTAAATTTAATTGCAGTAAAAGCCTTCGGAGAATTTGAGTTCTGGTTTGCACTTATAAAGGTTGTTACTATTATTGCTATGATAGTTGTTGGCCTACTTATGATCATAACTGGATTAGGAAATGGAGGAGTACCTACTGGTTTTTCAAATTTATGGCGTAACGGAGGATTTTTCCCTAATGGAATGAAGGGATTAGTTATGGCATTGATAATGGTTATCTTTGCTTTTAATGGAACGGAGCTTATAGGTGTTACAGCTGGTGAAGCAAAAAATCCAGAAAAAACAATATCAGCAGCTATTAATAAGGTTTTTTGGAGAATTTGTATATTTTACATAGGGTCATTAATGGTAATCATGTCAATTTATCCATGGAATAAAATAGGTGTCATAGGAAGCCCTTTTGTTTTGACATTTAATAAAATTGGAATTAGTGCCGCAGCTGGTATTATAAATTTTGTTGTATTAACAGCAGCATTATCTTCATGCAATAGTGGTATTTTTACTACAGGTCGTATGCTTTATAATTTATCTCTTCAAGGTTCAGCTCCTAAAGCGTTTGCTAAACTAAGTAAAACACTTGTTCCTATGAATGGTATAGTCTTTTCTACTTTAATTATGCTTATTGGTGTTTTGCTTAATTATGTTATACCAGCAAAAGTATTCACTTATTTTGCAAGTATTGCAACTTTTGGAGCAATGTTTACTTGGGCTATAATTGTAATATCACAAATGAGATTTAGAAAAGGTCTTACACCTGATGAAGTGAAAAAGTTAAAGTTTCCAACGATAGCATACCCTTATACAAACTATATTAGTTTAGCATTTTTAGCATTTGCAGCTATAGTAATGGGTATTACTCCAGATACATCAATAGCAATGATTGTAGGTCCAATGTGGATAGTAGCTTTAACTATTTGTTATTATGCTTTTGGTATCAACAAAATTCAAACAAGAGATAAATTTAAAGAAGTATAATATTAAAAGTATATTAACTTTATATTGATATTAGTTTGAAAATATGATATTTTAAATCTAAAGAAATTGCATAAATGCAATGGGGCACTATGCAGTAAGTTTCTTTAAGTAAAATATTTGATATGTAAAGCAAAGAGGCTTAAACAATGAGTTTAAGCCTCTTTTTTGTGTGTGCCCAGTATGGGCGCAATCTAACGGGTGAAAATCTCGATGATACTCTTCAGCCTAAATAGAATCCGCAAAAAGAGGAAGAAGAGGCTATTGATGACATGGGTATTCTTCATAAATTTAATAAAAGAATCTAACACAATAAATGAGAACTTTCTGAGTAGTAATTATAAGCCTAAAATGCAAGTATATAAGTTTTGAATTGAATATACTTGCAAAGACTTTAGAATAAATATAATATAAATATAATATATAACTGTATTAGGTTCTATACCAAGGTATATTTAAACTAGCAAAGATGAGGGGAAATAAATGAAGAAAACAATAATAATAGCTGATGATGAGCCAATTACTAGATTGGATATTTGCGAAATTCTAAGCGAGGCAGGCTACGAAGTTGTTGGGGAGGCTTCAAATGGGTTTGATGTAGTGGAACTCTGTCGCAGATTTAGACCTGATTTAGTATTAATGGATATTCAGATGCCTCATTTAGATGGGTTAAAAGCGACAAAATTAATAGTAGATGAAAATCTTGCAGACGCCATAGTAGTTTTAACCGCATATAGTGGTTTTGAATTTATTGAAGAAGCAAAAGCAGTCGGAGTGACTGGATACATTGTTAAACCTATAGAAGAGAGAAATTTGCTGCCAGAAGTTGAGGTTGCTATTGCTAAGGGTAAGGAGATAAAATCAATAAAAGAAGAGATGCTAAAGACAAAGGAGGATGCGGAGAAAAGAAGAACCATTGACAAAGCAAAGGAAATATTGATGGAAAGATATTCAATAACAGAGGAAGCCGCATATAAGAAACTTCGTAAAACTAGTATGGACAGGCGTTGCTCAATTAAGGAAATGGCAATTACCATTATAGAAAAGTATAAACAATATTGATAATGGAGCAAAAAAGATGTTAAAAAAATTATGTAAAACATATACAGATTTATGTGATGAAGACATAAACAAATTGGAGCAGTTAGAAAAATTTTTACCTACTATAGCAGATTTAATTATGGCAGATGTTTTTATAGATTGTCTTACTCGAGATACTAATGTAGCGGTAGTGGTTTCTGAAGCAAAACCCTTAAATTTGCAATCTATGTATAAGCAACCGGTAGTAGGCCAACTTGCATTAAGAGAAAATGAACCAGCAGTGCTGAGAACGCTTCAAATAGGAATGAAAACGCGAGATTTGAAAGCGATTACACAAGAGAACAAATTAGTAAAGCAGAATGTACTCCCTATAAAAAATGATTTTAACAAAGTAATTGCTGTATTAATCATGGAACAGGATGTAACAGTTGATGTGAATCACCATAATAATATGGAGATTTTATCTGAAACAGCAGAGAAGCTTGCTCAGACGTTGCTAAATCTTCGAGATGGTGAAAAGGAGAATAGTATTACATATTACTTAGATGATGCTATGCTAATATTTGGCGAAAATGGTATTGCAACCTATGCAAATCCTGTTGCAGAAATGCTTTATAAAAAACTTGGATATATAGATGAAATTGTTGGGATGAAATTTGAAAATCTTGTGCTAGATGGAACTAATTTTTTAAAAGTAATACAGGGCAACGGAGCTGGTGTAGGTGAAATAGAAATAGGAAAACTTTCACTTCAAGTTAAGTATGCTGTGACTCGAAGCAGAGAAAACACAGTAGGAGTCATTATGCTTATTAAAGATATAACAGATGTAAAAGAAAAAGAAAAAGAGCTTATTTTAAAATGTGTAGCTATAAGAGAAATACACCATAGAGTGAAGAATAATCTTCAAACAATTGCTAGCTTACTACGACTCCAATCAAGAAGAATTGAAAATGAACAAGCAAAAAAGTTATTTCAGGAAAGTATATGTAGAATACTGAGTATTGCAGTAACTCATGAAGTACTTGCCCGAAATGGTGTGGATGATGTAGATATAAAAACGATTTTATGCAGAATAGAAAAAAGTACAGTGAGCTATTGTATTGAAGCAAATAAAAATATAATGGTGGAAATACTAGGAGATAGCTTTATGGTAAATTCAGATAAAGCGACATCTATTGCTTTAGTTGTAAATGAATTGCTGCAGAACTCATTACAGCATGGATTTTGTAATCAAAATGACGGACACATTGAAGTAATTATTCAAAAAGGAATTATGTATTCCAATATTTCTGTTATTGATAACGGACAGGGATTTGATGTAGAAAAAATAGGAAAAGAGAGTCTAGGGCTAAATATTGTAAAGGGTATAGTAAAGGATAAATTAGGTGGAACTACAAAAATTGAATCCAGTTACCAGGGAACAAAAATTGTGTTTGATTTTGAGAATTAATGCAAGATATTGTGAAATTTTGTATTGACATTAATTTAAAAATATGATATTTTAAATTCAAAGAAATTGCATAAATGCAATGAGGCACTATGCATTAAATTTCTTTAAGTAAAATAAAATATTTGATATGTAAAGCAAAGAGGCTTAAACAATGAGTTTAAGTCTCTTTTTTGTTACTTCCAATAATGGGGGGAGTGTAAAAGTTTGCAAAAAGATATTAAGTTTGAAGATAAGCAGAGAATTATACAAGAGTTTGTTCCAGGTAAGCAGGTAACATTAGCTCATGTTATTGCACAACCTATTTCAGATATTTACAGCAGGCTCGGGTTGGAGGAAAGTGGTGCAATTGGAATTGTAACTCTAACTCCAGGTGAAACTTCTATTATTGCAGCGGATATAGCTACAAAAGCTGCAGGTGTATCTATTGGATTTTTAGACAGGTTTACAGGTTCACTTGTTATAACCGGAGATGTAGCAAGTGTAGAGACGGCACTTCAAGAAATAAATAAAGTTTTGAATTTTATGCTGGGATATACTCCTTGTATTATTACAAAAACATGAAGAAACGTAAGTTAATGGTAGTAGGTCCAGTAGGCTCCGGAAAGTCTTCGCTGATTTCATGTTTGAATGGAAAGGGTATGGATGCAAAAAAAACACAGTCGGTATTGTATGATACGTTAAGCATAGATACTCCAGGGGAGTATTTAGAAAATCCATGTATGTATAAATATATTATTGCAGAAGCACAGAGCGTAGAATATGTACTGTTTATACAAGATGCAATGCAAAGGAGGTGTATATACCCACCAGGTTTTGCACAAAGTTTTAATAGAAAAACCATAGGAGTTATTACAAAAGTGGATACAGAGTCAGTAGAGGTAGAGCATAGCCAAAAAATTCTACAGACCATAGGTGTGAAGGGACCTATTTTAAAAACTTCGTCAAAGACTGGATATGGGATAAAGGAGTTAAAAGAATATTTAGGTATTGAATAAAAAAACAAAATAGGTTAGGAGGATGACTATGAAGCTAGATCCAATTAGAGCAAAGGTACTTGCTGTAAAAGTAATACCTAATGTAAACGCTTGCATGGCAGAAAACTTTAAATTGACTCCAGAGCAGAGAAGTTTAGGGTTAATTACAACAGACATTGATGATGTGGCTTATACTGCATTGGATGAAGCAACAAAAAAAGCTGATGTGCAGGTAGTTTATGCAAGATCCATGTATGCAGGTTCCGCCAATGCTTCTACAAAACTTGCAGGAGAATTTATAGGAATCATTGCAGGACCCAATCCAGCAGAAATAAGAAGTGGATTAAACGCAGCAATAGAATTTATTGAAAATGATGCTTGTTTCTATAGTGCAAATGATGAAGATAGCGTTCCTTTCTATGCACAAACTATATCAAGAACAGGGTCTTATCTTTCAGGCATTGCTAATATTCCAGAGGGAGAACCTTTGGCATATTTAATTGCACCACCACTGGAAGCAATGTATGCACTAGACGCAGCGCTTAAGGCAGCAGATGTAAAACTAGTATCTTTTTATGGACCTCCAACAGAGACAAACTTTGGAGGCGGACTTTTGACAGGATCTCAATCAGCTTGTAAGGCAGCAGCAGATGCTTTTAGGGATACAGTAATGTTTGTTGCAAGCGCACCAAAAGATTATTAATTTTTAGGAGATTAAAGCCCTAAATGAGCTCTAATAGGTAATTTATGAGCGGAAGCGAATGGGTTTAATTACCCCGTGTTCCGAGTAAAAGGAGGAAAAATAAATGAGTAATTCAACAATGGCTTTAGGAATGATTGAAACAAGGGGTTTAGTAGGATCAATTGAAGCAGCAGATGCAATGGTAAAAGCTGCAAATGTTACTTTGATAGGTAAGGAATTAGTAGGAGGAGGACTTGTAACAGTAATGGTTCGCGGTGATGTTGGCGCTGTAAAGGCAGCAACAGATGCAGGTGCTGCTGCAGCACAAAGAATAGGAGAGTTAATTTCTGTTCACGTTATACCAAGACCACATGGAGATGTTGAAGCAATACTTCCAAATTCAAATAAATAAATTTTACTCGCCTAATCTAAGGAGGTGAGATGATGAAAGTCATTACAGAAATAGGTTTAAGAGATAAATATAGAAAAGAAGCCTTTGATACTTTTACAGTGGTGTATCCAGAAAAATTAACTCCTTCTGCATTGCAGTTTTTATCTGAAAGAAGAATAAAAATCATTGAAGTGAAAGAAGAAGAGAGCGGCGGCAGTAACTTAAAGTTGCAATCAATACAAAAACCAGCTGTGGCTGTACCTTTGGTAGAGCCAGAAAAAGGATATCTACTTGTAGATAGCGGACAAGTAGTAGAGCAGAAGCCAGAAGCATATACTCACTTGAAAGGGAGAATGCTTGTACCTAAAAATCATAAAAGAGTACGATTTAGAGGGCAATTAGATAAACTAGAAGCTATTTTTATTGATACAATTATAGAACTTCAAAGTACTGGTTTACGGGAACTTGTCAATGACTTAGAACTTATATTTGAATATACAAAAAAAATTATGAGAGCAGAAGTTTTAGTTGAAGATCTACCCTTTATAGATTTTAAAGGTTGGAGTGATAGTGAAATTCGAGAATATTCCCACTATCCAGATAAATATTTTGGAGTAAAACATTTCACACCTGATGCCAAGTATGGAAAAGTTGTGTCAAAGCTAAACTTGCTTAGAACACAGGTTAGAGAGGTTGAAATCGCAGCTGTAGATGCTTTTTATAAAGAAGAAAGCAAATCTGTGGATAGACAGGATATTGTTATGGCATTGAATAGAATGAGCAGTTTATTGTATATTACAATGTGCCAGTACATGGGTGGCTTTTATAAAATATAGAAATATAATATGGAAAAGTAAAGGGGGAGGCAGTGTGGCAACGTTTGAACAATGCAATTCAATAGTAAAAGAATTTGAAGAAACAATTAAAAATCCTAAAAAGCCTTCAGGTAAGAAACTTTTAACAGGGGTTGACCTTGGAACTGCATTTATTGTTTTAGCAGTAATGGATGAAAATATGGTACCTATAGCAGGAGCATATAGATATGCAACAGTTGTAAAAGATGGACTGGTTGTAGATTATATGGGAGCTATAAAAATAGTGAAAGAACTGAAGGCAGAGGTTGAGGAAAAACTTGGATGTGAACTTATTTATGCTGCAACAGCAATTCCTCCTGGAACTTCTGTAAATGATACAGCTACTATAAAATATGTAGTGGAGGGAGCAGGTTTTGAAGTAACAAAGGTTTTAGATGAGCCTACTGCGGCCAATTCTCTTTTGGGTATTAAAAATGGTGCGGTAGTAGATGTTGGTGGAGGAACCACAGGAGTTGCTATCTTTAAAGAAGGAAAGGTAATATACATTGCAGACGAACCTACTGGAGGAACTCATTTCAGTTTGGTGCTTGCAGGTGCATTAGGCATAAGTTTTGCTGAGGCAGAAATACAAAAAAGGGATTTTACCAAGCATAAAGAATATTTTTCAGCATTAAAACCAGTTATTCAAAAGGTTTCCTCAATCATAAAAGAACATGTAAAAGGCCATGATGTACAAGATATATATCTTGTTGGTGGTACCTGTTGCTTTACTGACATGGAAAAGGTGATTGAAAAAGAAATAGGAATTCCAACTCATAAACCAGCGAATCCCCTTTATGTAACGCCACTAGGAATTGCAATGAATTGCGAGGTATATGAATAGGAGGCGAGAGAATGGATATTAGAATCATAAAATCGCCAACAAATGGTACCATAGAAATGTTAAATAGACGGAGAAGTTTAACACAGCAAAATGAAAAGGATAAACAATATGATACCATAGGTCTTGTTCAAGGAAAATTGATCGATATGATAGCAGCAGCAGATTTAGCAGAAAAGGCTGCTGCTGTAGAGGTAGAAGAAATAAGAGGAGTATGTCCACAACATTTTGTTCTACTTGCGTTGTTTGGGGATACAACTTCTGTTGAAGCTGCGATTAAGGCCATTCAGGATTATTTGCAGGGATAAGCAAGGGGGGGGATTCTTATAGTAATTGGTACTGTAATAGATAATATTTGGTCAACAAGAAAAGATGAGGCACTTGTAGGGTTAAAGTTTATGGCAGTAAAAATAATTGGTGGGAAAGATGAAGGAAAATTAATTATTGCAGTAGATACAATTGGTGCGGGAATAGGAGAAAGAGTACTTGTATGTCAAGGAAGTTCCGCAAGAAGGATGCCTAATCTTGAAAATGCACCAGTAGATGCCACGATTGTAGGAATTGTTGATGAGGATTGTAAATTTTAAGATGTCCGAGGTGAGATTCTATGGATTTAATACAAAGTATAAGAGAAGCGGGTATAGTAGGTGCAGGTGGAGCAGGATTTCCCACTCATGTAAAGCTTGCTTCTAAAGCAGAATATGTTATTTTAAATGGAGCAGAATGTGAGCCGCTGCTTCGAGTAGATCAGCAACTTATAGTTAAATTTGCAGAACAGATTATAGAAGGCTTAGAGAAGGTTGCTGAATTAGTAGAAGCAAAGAAAGTTTATATAGGAATAAAGGCAAAACATAAAGAAGAAGCGCTCTTTCTTAAAGAAAAACTAAAGGGGAATAGTATAGTAGAGCTTTTTGAATTAGATGATTTTTATCCAGCAGGAGATGAACAAGCTCTTGTAAATGAAGTGACCAAAAGGGTAGTTCCAGAGGCTGGAATTCCTTTAAAGGTAGGTTGTATTGTAACAAATGTGGAAACAGTTTTAAATATTATGGAGAGCCTTTCGGGCAAAGCTGTTACTCATACTTATCTTACAATTACAGGAAAAGTATCAAAACCAATAACACTTAAGCTGCCAATTGGTATTACATATAGAGAAGCAGTTGAAATTGCAGGAATAAAAGATACAAGAGGTCTAGTTTTTATAGATGGTGGTCCTATGATGGGAAAGATTAAAACAAATTTTGACGAACCTATTACAAAAACAACAAAAGGGATTATTGTACTAGACGAAGATCATTATTTAATTAGAAAGAAGAGCATGAGTACAACAATGGCATTAAAACAATCAAAAGCAGCATGTTTGCAGTGTAGAATGTGTACAGAATTATGTCCAAGATATTTATTGGGGCATAATATGCAGCCACATTTAATGATGAGAATGTCAAATTATGATCACGATAACTTGAATAAGGCTGAAACGGCATCCCTCTGCTGTGAATGCAGTGTTTGCGAATTATATGCCTGTCCTGCAGGATTATCTCCTAGGTTAATAAATATCCACTACAAACAAAAATTATCCGAAAAAGGAAAAAGATACGCTCCTAGTAAAGTAACATTTGAAACATTGACTTCTAGAGATTATAGAAAAATACCAGTTAAAAGATTGATTGTAAAGCTTGGTTTAAAAGAATATGATGTAAAAGCACCTATGGAAGAAGTAGAATATTTCCCACAAAGGGTTAAGATATCATTAAAACAGCATATTGGTGCACCTAGTGTTCCAGTAGTAGAAGTTGGTCAAAGAGTAAGCCAAGGAGAGCTTATTGGGGAAATACCTGAAAAAGCAATGGGGGCAAGAGTGCACTCTAGTATCTCAGGTGTTGTAAAAGAAATATCAAATTATATTGAAATAGAAAGTATTTAGGGGGTGGGTTAGGATGCTAAGAGCTATAGGATTAGTTGAATTAACGAGTATTGCAAAAGGTATTGAGGCAGCAGATGCAATGGTAAAAACAGCAGATGTAGATATATTGGTATCAACACCAGTATGCCCAGGAAAATACTTTGTACTTGTACATGGTGATGTATCGGCAGTAGAGAGTTCTATTCGTGCAGGAGTAAGGGTTGGAAAAGAATATGTGATTGATGAATTTATACTTCCAAATGTCCATCCTTCAGTGTATCCTGCAATTACTTCAACAGTAGAAATAACTGAAATAAATGCATTAGGGGTTATGGAAGCTTTTTCAATTGCATCTATGATTATAGCAGCAGATAGTGCATTAAAGGCAGCAGATGTGGAAGCAATTGAATTGAGATTGGGGACAGGAATTGGAGGAAAGTCTTTCTTTACAATGACGGGAGATGTGGCAGCAGTAAATGCAGCGGTAGAAGCTGGAGCACAAAATGTAATAGAGAAAGGACTTTTAGTAGAGAAAGTAGTAATTCCTTCTCCAAGCAAAAAATTAATGAAATCGCTATTATAATGAATTAAGTTCATTATACATAGAAGTATGATTTAGAATTTAGGAAGGTGGTGGAAAAGTGAAAAAGTTAATTACTGCTCGAGAAGTACAAGAATGCAAAAATTCGGGTAAAAACAAAATCTATTATATAGAGAAAGATACTATTATTACTCCTGCTGCACGTGATGCGGCACTAGAAAATGATATTGATTTTGTAGAAGGGGTAGAACAGGAAGAAGCAAAGCAAGTGGAAATTCTTGAAGCAAGCGTAAAGATTGAAGAGAAAAAAGAGGCTGAAACTGTAAAAGAGAAAGTGGCAGTAGCTCTAAATGAAGAAGAAAAAAGTATAGATATGGATTTAATCTACAAAATAGTAAAGGAAGTTTTAGCACAATCCATGGGAACTATGATACAAAAGTCTTTTGACAAGGAATGCGACCCAAGTGGACTTAAACTAGTTAGAGGAAAGACTGTAGAGTGTGATAGATTTGAAACAGGAAATCCAAATTCGAAAGTAGGATTAAAAGATATTGTGAATACAAAGGAATCTCCAAATATGGGAGCTGGATTCATGACTATTGAAAAATCTAGTTTCGATTGGGAACTTTGCTATGAAGAATTTGATTACATAGTAGAAGGAAATTTAGATATTGCGATTAATGGAAGAACCTATCACGGTAAAGCCGGGGATGTATTCTTCATACCTAAAAATTCAAAAATTACATGGAGTACTCCTGATTTTGCAAGATTTTTCTATGTGACATATCCAGCAAACTGGGCAGAAATAGCAGCAAATAAATAAGTAGAATATTTGAAAGGTGATATGGGATGGGGGCAGCATTAGGTCTAATAGAAACAAAAGGATTAATAGCTTCAGTTGAAGCAGCAGATGCCATGGTAAAAGCGGCAAACGTTGAACTAGTTGGAAAAGTTCAAGTAGGAGGCGGGCTTGTTACAATTATGGTAAGAGGAGATGTAGCCTCAGTGAAGGCAGCACTAGATGCAGGCGCAGTTGCAGCAGAAAAAGTTGGAGAGCTTATATCTGTTCACGTAATCCCAAGACCGCATGAAGAGATAGAATTAATTCTCCATAGCTCAACCCAATCAAGAATGTTTCATCAGGAGCAACGTCAGGCTAAGACAACGATGGCACAAAAGCAAATGTCAAATAACATAATTAAAGAACCTCAAATAAAAGAGAAGGCTCAAGAACCTAAAGTTTTGAAAGCAATCAATAAATTGGTTGAAGAAAAGGGACTTGAGATAGCTATGAGAGAATTGGATAAATGGACTGTAGTGGAGCTGAGGAGGCTTGCAAGACTATTTAAAGATTTATCCATCGCAGGAAGACAAATATCGAAAGCAAATAAAATAAAGCTACTAGACGAAATTTTTAAGCATTATGAAAGGAGACAAATTAAATGAGTTTAAGTGATACTGATTTAATATCAATTCAAGAGGCAAGAACACTTGCAAGAAAAGCAAAGGCAGCACAAGAAATTTTAGCTACCTTTAATGAAGAGCAAATAGATAAAATTATAAGAAATATGGTTAAGGTGGCTTCGGAAAATGCAGTAAGATTAGCGAAGATGGCCGTTGAAGAAACTGGATTTGGTAAAGTTAAGGATAAAACTACAAAAAATAGATTTGCTTCTGTGGAATTATATAATTATATAAAGGATATGAAGACCATAGGAGTGATAAAGGAAGATAAAGAGAAAAAAGTCATTGAAATTGCTGAACCAGTAGGGGTCTTAATGGGAATTATTCCGTCTACAAATCCTACTTCAACTGCAATTTATAAGTCTATTATTTCAATAAAATCTAGAAATGGAATTGTAATTTCGCCACACCCAAGTGCTTTAAAATGTACTGGTGAAGCAGCAAGATTGATGGGAGAGGCAGCAGTACAAGCAGGAGCACCTGAAGGAATTATTGGATATATTACAAAACCTTCTATGCAGGGAACTAATGAATTAATGAGAGCTAATGAAATTGCAATGATTATTGCTACTGGTGGTAATGCAATGGTAAAGGCTGCATATAGTGTAGGAAAGCCAGCTCTTGGAGTAGGAGCAGGAAATGTTCCAGCATTTATTGAAAAAACTGCGAATATCAAAAAAGCGGTGAAAAACATTATTGCAAGTCAAAGTTTTGATAATGGTACTATATGTGCATCAGAGCAGTCTATAATAGTAGAAGAATGCATAAAGGATGAAGTAATAGCAGAACTAAAGTCACAGGGCGCTTACTTTATGAATGGTGAGGAATTAGATGTGGTTTGTAAAGCCTTATTTAAAAATGGTTTTGCAATGAATGCTCAATTTGTAGGTAGAAGTCCTAAACAGATTGCAGATAAGACAGGCATCAAAATACCAGAAGGAACTACAGTGTTAATCGGAGAACAGAAAGGAGTAGGAAAGGAATATCCATTATCATATGAAAAACTTACTACTGTTTTGGCATTCTATACTGTAAAGGACTGGAAAGAAGCTTGCGAGTTATCTATAAAATTATTAAATAATGGTGGAGTAGGACATAGCATGTCTATTCATACAGAAGATCATGATATGGTAATGAAGTTTGCAGCTAAACCAGTATTTAGAATTCTTGTAAATACACCATCTTCACTTGGTGGAGTAGGTGCAGCTACTGGACTTGCACCATCCTTTACACTAGGATGTGGAACTTGGGGCGGCAGCAGCACTTCAGATAATGTGACACCAATGCACCTTATTAACATAAAAAGAGTGGCGTATGCTATTAAAGACGTAGAAGATATAGTTGAAAAAGAAGCACAACAAAAGGAATGTGGTGAGAAAAATATAGAAGAAATTATTAGTAAAATCTTAAAGGTATTGAAAGAGTCAGGTGAGCTTTAATGGAATTAGATGAAATCATTAAGAGGGTTGTTGAAGAAGTAAAAAAAGCAGAGTGTCCTCAAAGCGCTGATAGTGATGCAGTTTCTGTAAATGATAGTTTAGAAATACCTGTTGGTGTATCTAATCGACATATCCATTTATCTCAGGACGATTTGGAAGTTATATTTGGCAAAAATACTCTAACATCCACTAAAGATTTATCACAACCAGGCCAGTTTGCTTGTGAAGAATTCGTAACTTTAGTTGGACCAAAGGGAACTTTAGAAAAAGTAAGAGTACTTGGGCCAGTGAGAGCAAAAACGCAAGTAGAAATTTTGGCATCAGATTGTTTTAAATTGGGAGTAAAAGCACCGATTTGTGAATCAGGAAAACTACATGGAACTCCAGGAATTGCCGTGGTAGGAACAAAGGGATGCGTACAGCTTAAAGAAGGGGTCATAATAGCACAGAGACATATACATATGACCGAAGCTGATGCAAAAATATTTGATGTAATAGATGGTCAATGTGTAAAAATTGAGTTTAATGGAATTCGAGCTGGTGTGTTAGACCAAGTTTTAATAAGAGTATCAGATAAGTCAAAGTTGGATTGCCATTTAGATATAGATGAGGCTAACTGCTTATCAATAAAGAATAATGATAAAGTTCGAATTGTAAAATAAGTTCAGAATATTGCTTAAAATGAATAAAATATTTCAAAATTTAAAAGTATGAAAAAGGGATGAATCCTTTTGAGTATAGCTTGTAAAGCATTGAGTTCTAATGGACTAAAAGCTTTACAAGCGGTTAAAAAAATAAATATAAGGGGGAATCTTAATGAGTAATGAACATCATCAGCCAGAAGAACTAAAAAGAGTATTGAAACCTATACATCTATGGGCAATATCGGTTGGAATGGTTATTTCAGGACAATTTTTTGGGTGGAGTTATGGGCTTGATTCAGGGGGGCCAATTGGACTTATCATTGCTGTAGTCATTGTAACAATTTTTTATGCAACATTTATGTTTAGTTATGTAGAGTTATCAACATCTATTCCTCATGCAGGTGGGCCTTCGGCATATGCGAGAAAAGCAATGGGACCATTTGCAGGTTTTATGGCAGGATTTGCTTGTCTTATAGAGATGGTATTTGCACCTCCTGCAATAGCACTTGGTGTTGGGGGATATATACATTTCTTAATTCCAGCTATTCCAGCAATGGTTGCAACAGTTGGGGCATTTGTAATATTTATAATACTAAATTGCTTTGGAGTTAAGACAGCAGCAGTTTTTGAACTTGCAGTTACTGTTATAGCTATAATTGGAGTTATTTTGTTTGATGGAGCAGGAATAACACATATTAATCCTGCTAATATAATTACTACTCCAATACTTCCACACGGATTGAAGGGAATACTTGCAGCAACTCCTTTTGCAATCTGGTTCTATCTTGCAATAGAAGGTGGAGCAATGTCAGCAGAAGAAGTCGAAAACCCTAAAAAAGATATTCCAAAGGGATTTATTGGAGCCATTTTAACACTTATGTTACTTACAGTATTTACTCTTTTAGTTACAGCAGGAATAGCAAATTATGCAACTACAGAGGTTCCAAAGGTTGACTTCCCACTTCCACTAGCAATTGGAGGGGTTTATGGTGCAACAAGTCTTATCGCAAGGTTAGTAAGCTTTATAGGATTATTTGGTCTTATAGCAAGTTTAAATGGTATAATTCTTGGATTCTCAAGACAAACATTTGCACTTGCTAGATCAGGATATTTACCTAAGTTTCTTGCATATGTTTCACCAAAGAGAAAAGCACCTATAGCGGCTATTGTAATTCCAGGAGTAATTGGAATTATATCAACATCTGTTGGCCTTGCGAATCTTGTTATTCAAATATCGGCTTTAGGAGCAGTTGTTCTTTACATTATAAGTATGATTTCATTATTTAAGTTAAGAAAGAAATACCCTGATATGGAACGACCATATAAAGTAGCATATCCAATAGTACCAGGTATCGCACTAGTACTTGGGGTATATTGTGCAATAGCATTTATGGTTGCATATGGTGTAACAGTGCTTTTAGTTATAGCAATATTTGCATTGGCAGCCATATACTATGCGGTTTATGGCAAAAAACACATTTTATCAGAAGAGGAAGAATTTCATGCACTTGATCTATTAGATGGTGCGGAAGAAGAGGTTGTAGCTGTAGAAAAATAAAAGATAAAACGTAAAAATAAAAGAAAAATTAAAATTAAAATTATAAAAATGATTTTTAAGGAGGAATTATAAATGGCAACAGAAGCTTTAGGAATGATAGAAACAAAAGGATTGGTAGGATCAGTAGAGGCAGCAGATGCAATGGTGAAAGCTGCAAATGTTCACTTGATAGGTAAAGTTCATGTAGGTGGGGGCTTAGTTACAGTTATGGTAAGAGGAGATGTAGGAGCCGTAAAAGCAGCAACAGATGCAGGTGCTGCAGCAGCACAAAGAATAGGAGAGCTTATATCTGTTCATGTAATACCAAGACCACATGGTGATGTTGAAATTATTTTGCCAAAAGTTGAAGGATAAGATATATAGGTACATAACTTAGAGGAAGTGGTACTATTGAGTATAAATGAGTTCAAATTAATTAGTGCTGGTATAGACATTGGAACTACCACTACACAGCTTATTATAAGTGAGCTTATATTAAAAAATAGGCTACCTGGTGCTAGAATGCCTAAAATTGAGATAGTAAGCAAAAAAGTATTGTATCAAAGTCGTATCTATATTACACCTATTATTGACCACCGCATTGTAGATGCGGTGGCAGTAAAGGAGATAATAAAGAAAGAATATGAGAAAGCTGGTTTTCAGTTAAGTGAAATAGATACAGGGGCACTGATTATTACAGGAGAAACAGCAAAGAAAGAAAACGCAGAAAAAATTGTACATGAGCTTGCAGAATATGCTGGAGATTTTGTTGTAGCAGTTGCTGGACCAGAGCTAGAATCTATATTGGCAGGGAAAGGTGCAGGTGCAGCAGAACTTTCGAAAACAAAGAGGAATAAGATAATCAATCTTGATATTGGAGGAGGTACTACCAATATTGCAGTATTTGAAGATGGAAATGTAGTAGATTCTACCTGCGTAAATGTAGGCGGAAGGCTGATAGAAATAGACAAACGGAGTGAAATTGTTACTTACATTTCAAAGCCAGCTCAAATGTTTATTGATAATTATGGGTTAGAGATTATATTGGAAAAGAAAATAAATAAATCAGAGCTTACCAGTTTCTGTGATAGGATGGTAGACTTTGTAGACATGGTAGCACTTGGAGAGGAACTGCCTTATGCACTCAAAGAAATTTTAATGGTTTCTAAAATTAAAAATGGAAATAATTATGATGGGGTAATGTTTTCAGGAGGTGTAGCAGAATATATCTATAAAGACAAAGATATGGACAGTGATTTTGAATTCTCAGATATAGGAAAATTTTTGGCAAAATCATTCAAGAAAAGTAAGCTGATTCAAGCTTGTAAGGAAATTAAGCCTTCTGAAACTATACGAGCTACAGTAGTAGGTGCGGGCACGCAAACTGTAAATGTAAGTGGAAGCACTGTTTTTATAGATGCGTCTATGCTTCCACTTCGAAACATACCTGTTGCGAAGGTAGTTTGGGAGGATATTCCTGATTCTCTCGATGAGGTGATAGAGCGTATAGTACAGGTAATACAGCGATATAAGTTGCCTACAAAAACAAGCCCTTTAGCAGTATCTATTCCTTGTCCTAAGCAATGCTCTTTTGAGAATATAGAAAAGATGGCAAAAGGTATATATCATGCATGGGATGCAAGTTCTACAGCAGAAAATCTTTTGGTAGTTATAGTTGAAAAGGACATAGGAAAAGTACTAGGACAAACCCTATATCGTGTATCAAATGGAAAAATGCGTTTTATGAGTATTGACTCTGTAAATATTGGTGAGGGAGATTACATAGATGTAGGCAAACCTATTTCAACGGATGATGTGGTTCCTATTATAATTAAAACCCTTGTATTTTCTTCAAAGTGAAATGAAACTTGAATCAGATGAGGAGTTAAAGCAACTGATTCTTAGTTGAAAGGATGCCAAAAACTAATGTCGTTTAGATATGAACAAGAAATCTAACTTGCTGATACAAAGAATTCTAATGTCCTGTTGCTTAAAGAATCGGGGATATTAGTGGCAGTTAGGCATAGGGAAAAATTAAACAGGGGAGGGAAAAAGGAATGAATTTAAAAACTAGAATTTTTGGAAGTACTTATAAATTCAACTCTGTAAAAGAAGTACTTGCAAAAGCAAATGAAGAGAAATCAGGAGATATATTAGCAGGTGTAGCTGCCACTTCAGGAGCAGAAAGAGTTGCAGCCAAAAAAGTTCTTAGTGAACTTACTCTTGAAGATTTAAGAAGCAATCCAGTAGTTCCTTATGAAGAAGATGAGGTTACAAGAATTATTGAGGATAATGTAAATGAGCCTATATATAAAGAAATAAAAAACTTAACTGTAGGAGAATTTCGTGAGAAAATTTTAAGTCATGAAACTACATGTTCAGACATAAGAAGGATGAGTAGAGGACTTACCAGTGAAATGGTGGCGGCTGTTACTAAATTGATGTCTAATATGGATTTGGTATATGGTGCGAAAAAGATTCGTGTTACTGCAAAGTGTAACACTACCATTGGAACCGAGAGATGTCTTGCAGTAAGATTGCAGCCTAATCATCCAACAGATGATGTAGAAGGAATGTTAGCATCTCTAAGAGAAGGTCTATCATATGGTATAGGGGATGCAGTAATAGGAATAAATCCAGTTGATGATTCTGTAGAAAGTGTAAAGAGACTATTAGATGCTACTCATAATTTTATGAGGGAATGGGAGATACCAACACAAAACTGTATCCTTGCACACATAACAACACAGATGAAGGCTGTTGAGCAGGGAGCACCATCCGATCTTATATTCCAAAGTATAGCAGGTTCAGAAAAAGGAAACAAAGCTTTTGGAGTGAACAATAGTATTTTAAAAGAAGCGAGAGAGATTGCATTAAAACAAGGAACAGGAACAGGACCTAATGTAATGTATTTTGAAACAGGACAAGGCTCTGAGCTTTCCTCTGATGCACATCATGGTGCAGATCAACTTGTAATGGAGGCAAGATGTTATGGTCTTGCAAAACAATTTGATCCATTCCTTGTAAATACAGTTGTAGGATTTATAGGACCAGAGTATTTATATGATAGTAAACAAGTTATAAGAGCAGGACTTGAGGATCACTTTATGGGTAAGCTAACAGGAATTCCAATGGGGGTAGATGCTTGTTATACAAATCATATGAAAGCTGATCAAAATGATATAGAAAATTTAGCATTGCTTCTTACAGCAGCAGGATGCAATTATTTTATGGGTATTCCAATGGGTGATGACGTAATGTTAAATTATCAATGTACTAGTTACCATGATATTGCAAGCTTAAGAACTATAATGAATCTAAGACCACTTACTGAATTTGAAAAGTGGATGGAAAAAATGGGGCTTATGGAAAATGGAAGATTAACCAGCATAGCTGGAGATGCTTCGATCTTTACTAGATAAAGGGAAAGGAGGAGAATATAATGAATGAAGAAATGTTAAGAGAGATTGTAAAATCTGTGATAAGCCAGATGGATATAGATAAGCAGCCTAAAGAAAGTAATATAGCAGCTACTTCTAGTGCTAATACTAACTGTAACATGAATAATACATGCAGTGAAACAGAAGATGATGAAGACTTAGTAGATATTACTAGTGCTGAATTTAGTAAAAAGATAAATGTGCCAAATCCAAAAGATGAAAAAGCATTGAGACAATTTAAAAGTGCAACACCTGCAAGAATTGGGGTGTGGAGAACTGGTGATAGACCTTTAGTGGAAACTATGCTTTGTTTTAGAGCAGATCATGCAGTGGCAATCGATTCCGTATTTAGTACTGTAGATGAAAAATTAATAGATGAACTGAATTTTATAAAGCTTCAAACAAAGGTAAATTCAAAAGATGAACATATAACTAGGCCGGACCTTGGCAGAGAATTAAATGAAGAGTCTATGAAGCTTTTAAGAGAAAAATGTATTAAAAATCCTCAAATTCAGGTAGTTGTATGTGATGGTTTAAGTTCAAAAGCCATAGAAGCGAATATAAAAGATGTATTGGCTGCATTTATGCAGGGGCTAAGTGTGTATAATATCAAAGTTGGTACACCTGTATTCGTAAAGTATGGTAGAGTAGGTGCTATGGATGTAATTGGAGAAGCATTAAATGCAGAAGCTGCAATAATGTTTGTAGGAGAAAGACCAGGACTTGTTACTGCAGAAAGTATGAGTGCATATATGGTATACAATCCAAGAAAAGGTGCACCAGAAGCAGAAAGAACAGTTCTTTCTAACATACATAGTGGAGGAACACCAACAGTTGAAGCAGGAGCACATATTGCAACAATAATGAAACGAATTTTGGACGAAAAAGCAAGCGGTATAAACTTGAAAAAATAAATGATTTGCCCTTGAGAAAATCTTCTCAAGGGCAAATCATTTATAAATATTTAGTAGTAAAACTATTGTTATT
>NZ_JAEEGC010000010.1 GCF_019207025.1 Clostridium thailandense
AATAAACGCATATGAAATATGAGCTGCAGCTGTATTTCCATCCATTGTCTTCATTTTTCTCATAGAAAATTTCCCTTCCTTCTCTATTATTTCTCTATAAATTTTAAGATTAAGCAATATTCTGCTTAACCATTATAGACATATTTAGATATGCTACCTCAATGATAATATCTTTCAAGACTGGTCATACCACTGCGCTATAAATAGACTGGCCAGTCCTTCTAACTAATAAAAGTATATATTTCTAAATTTAGAAATAACTTATTAGCAATTCCTTACTTTTTAAATTTACACCAAATCATATTATTTTGCAAGTTATTTTCCAAGTAATTTAATTTTATCTATCTATATGAGCATTAAATAACCCATAAATTGCTTCAAATTTTATAAATTTCATTCATATATTCATGTTTGTTTCTTAAAAAAGTAAGTTTCAATTAAAAATTTTTAGAAAATTCAACTTTTTCTTGCAATCATATGGTTTTTGTTTTCTTATGACTGTATATATTCTACACATATGCCCTATATTCCTTTTATTTTTTTATATTAATACTTTTTTAACAACAAATCGCACATTTCTTCATATTTTTTCTTTTAGATTTTTTTATAGCCCTTAACTCTTAATTTTTTTAAGTTAGAAATGCAGCTGCTCTAACAAATTTGCCAATTAATATCTACTTACACCATTTTATATTTCAGAAAAATTATTCTAACATAATTTATATATTAGGTAAGCAAACTATTATTAAATGTAAAAACGTAGATTTAATAATATAAAATTTTTTCTAAGTTGAAGCTCAAATTAAAATATTATAATTTAAAAATTGCATATTAAGGAGTGATAAGCCATGAAAATAAATATATATGAAGCTAAAGATGGATTAAATAAGACAAAAGTTGATACTGCCATGCAGATTAATACTAGTAACAGTGCTTATACTGAAAATCTAACTTCTAAGGAAAATACATCTTTCGTGAAAAGAATGGTAGAAGAATACGAATTAAGCTTACTTGGAAAATAAATTATTTTTCTGACATAAGGAAGAAAAATAACCTTTACTGTCAATTGTCTTTTAGAAATATACTTATATATTTTAAAATTTTCATTAATTATTATAATATAAATTAAGTGTCTGATATTAGTATCTATGGTTTTAAAGCTTATTAAACTGTACAATAGCCTTAAATAAGTCTCCATCAATTTCGATATTCAATCTCCCACCTTGAAGCTGCACAATACTGTTTGCAATTGCAAGTCCTAAACCTGATCCTTCTGTATTTCTAGATTTATCTCCCCTTTTAAACCTTTCAAAAATTTCTTCCGCATCAAAATCCATTTCATAAGAAGAAATATTTTTCATAACAATTAATATTTTATTTTCTTCTTCTTTCAAATCAATATAAACTCTAGTTTTAGGCTGAGAATATTTTATAATATTATTTATTAAATTTTCAAATACTCTCCAGGTTTTTTTTCCATCTAAGTTTACATAAATATTTTTCTTGTCACACTTAAATTTAAATATAAGTGAAGATTTTTTTATTTTTTCATCTAATTCCGCTATCGCTTGCTTTAATAAAGCTGCAACATCTACTTTCTCAATATTCAGTTCAACGGAACCACTTGACATCTTAGCTGTTTCAAACAGATCTTCTATAAGCACTTTCAATCTTTCAGCCTTTCTATCTAAAACACCAAGATATCCTCTAACCTCTTCTTCTGACAAGTCTTCTTTTTTTAATAAGCTTATATAATTTATTATGGATGTCAGAGGTGTTTTTAAATCATGTGATACATTTGTTATAAGTTCAGTTTTAAGTCTTTCACTTTTTATCTGGCTTTCAAGTGATTTCTTATAGCCTATTTTCATGTTATTAATATTATGAGCTATCTTAAACAGAGGACCTCCGTCTTTTTCTTTTATAGCATATTCCAAATTTCCTAAAACTATTTCTTCAGTTCCCTTTAATATTTCATTTAAATAATTCGCTTTTTTAAATATATAGTGTAAAACTAAAATTATATAACCTATTGATATTGCAGCTCCTAGTAATAAATTATGGCCCATAACTACAATTACTATAATTGTGAATAATGCAAGCATAATTGTAAAAATAGTAATTAATACTATTTTAAGCTTAATATTTATATCTACAATGCTGCCTTTAGTAATCCGAGATAACCTGTTTATTGAGCTTTCTTCCCATTCTTTTGAAAGTTTTTCTTTATTTTTGATAAGTTTTAAGACCTTCTTCATATTCAATATCAGAAATGCTAAATATACACTTAGTATACTTATCTTAATAAAGTGATCAATTCCTAAAGGCTTATAAAAAAAACTTAAGTTTATAAAATATTCTAATATTATAAATGAAGCCACCACAAATATAAGCGCTCTTAAATCCATAGGTAATTTCAAATATAAACTTTTCATTTTTTCTTCATACGGTATTGATAAATTTACATCCTTTTTTATACCTACTAATATAAACATACCTATTAATAAAGAAACAATTCCTATTATTCCTTCTTTAATAACTCTGCTTCTAACTGAATTGTAGTATTGATAATTGTTAAATATATAGCTGCTGGAGTCTAATTCTCTTGGAATAATAATATATCCTTTCCATCCATTACTTTTAAATATGTTATTTGCTCCCATAAATTTATCTTTCTCAATGTATTCTAGTGGAAATCTTATGCTGTAAAGTGACTTATTTTGTATATAAGTATCTATACTAGTTTTATCTTCTACATTGGAGTATATTGCCTTATTTCTTACATCTTCAATATAATATTTTATATCCTTTCTTTCTTGTACACTTTTTTTTACAGCTTCATAATCCTTATCAAATCTTGTTGAAACCTCTTTTTTCAATTCTTCATTTGTTTTAGTGTTTTCCCTTTTTAAAGCTTCAAGACTTTTATTTTTTTCATCTACTAACTTGCTAACTTCAATTGCATTTGAATCTAGTTCTGCTGCATCTATCCATTTCTTGTATTTCACTTGAACTTTCTTTTGACCTTCTTTCAACTCATTTTCATAAAATTCTTTTAGTCCACTTCTTCTCCATCTACAGTAACCATCTTAGTCTTTTTATCTAGAACAAGACCTTTAACAAAAATTTTACTACTGCTTTCCTTGTAGTTACCTAAATTTATATACCGTCTAAGTTGTGACTTAACTCTCGCCACCAATTCTAGAACATTAAAAGGCTTTGTAATATAATCATCCGCTCCTACATTAAGCCCTAATATTTTATCTATATCCTCAGATTTAGCTGAAAGCATTATTATAGGAATATTTCTATTTTCTCTAATTTTAATCGTAGCCTTAATACCATCCATTTTGGGCATCATTATGTCCATTACTATTAAATGAATTTCCTCTTCTTTTAAAATCATCAAAGCATCTATTCCATCCTTTGCCCTAAATACCCTTATTCCTTCGTTTTTTAGATAGATTTCTATTGCTTCGATTATTTCCTCCTCATCATCTACTACTAAAACCTTATAATCAACCACACTTTTTCACCCCTTCTTTCATAAATTATACCATCTTTATACCTCCTTACTTAAGCTACATTCTAATTATATAATGTATTTTTTACAAATAACTTATCAAAAATCTTACAAATTTCTTAACAAAACATTAGATATATCACAGAAGAGGCTTGCCACACTTAAGTGTGACAAGCCTCTTCTGTGATATATCTCTACAAAGCATATTCTTCAATGAGTTTAATTATATTACTTACTCCATTTTTTATCGAACTAGAAGTCATATTACTTACAAACTTATCCTTGCTTTTATAAAGCCCTTCTAACTTTTCTAGGAGTATTTTTTTATTCAATTCTTCCTCTTGAATTACTACACTATACCCACTTTTTTCAAAGGAAGCTGCATTTAAAATTTGATCTCCTCTACTGGATTTTTTTGATAGCGGTATTAAAATATTAGGTTTTCTTAAGGCTAAAAGCTCAAATATAACATTAGCTCCAGCCCTAGATATAACTATATCTGCTGTATTCATTATATGAGGCAGTTCTTCACTTATGTACTCAAACTGTTTATATCCTTTGCTATTTTTCAAACTTTCATCTATATTTCCTTTTCCACATATATGAACAACATTATAGTTTTGTAACAACTTCTCTATAACTAATCTTACAGTATCATTGATAAATTTTGATCCAAGACTTCCTCCTATTATGAGTAACACTGGTTTTTTATCCTCAAATCCACATATTTTCCTTCCAAGTATTCTACTTCCATTTAGCAATTCTTCTCTTATAGGAGTCCCAGTTAACACCCCTTTGTTATCCTTTATATTTTTCACAGACTCTGGAAAAGTAACACAAACCTTTGTGCAATATGGAGCTGAAAGCCTGTTTGCAAGCCCTGGTGTCATGTCCGATTCATGTGCAATTACAGGAATCTTATTTATATGTGCTGCTATAACTACAGGAACTGCAACAAAGCCTCCTTTTGAAAAAACTATATTGGGTTTTACTTTTTTCATTATTAAAATTGATTGTAGTATTCCTTTCAACACCTTAAAAGGGTCAGTAAAGTTTTTTATATCAAAATATCGTCTCAATTTCCCGCTAGATATTGAGTGATACTTTATACCTTCTTCTCCAATTATTTTTCTTTCTATACCATCTTGGGTTCCTATATATTCTATTTCATATCCTAGTTCTTTTAACTTTGGAACAAGTGCAAGATTTGGAGTAACATGTCCTGCTGATCCTCCGCCAGTCATTATTATTTTTTTCAAGAACCTTTCCCCCTAATCATTTTAATGATTTATTTCCATTTTATATAATACTATATTTTTGCAATTTAAACAAACAAAAAAAGATTATCGCTCTTAGATAACTTAATTATAGAGAATGAAACTAGAAGGGGCTGCCGTGCTTATCTAAGTGCGACAGCCCCTTCTTCGGTTCGTATCTTAATTTATATCTGAAAACTCTATATTTATTTTGTCATCCAAATTTGCCGTAAGAATAGCATAGTTATTTAAAACATTAGTCTCAGCACTTATTTTCTTAAACTTTACAATAAATTCTGTTCCTTTTCCAACTTCACTTGTTACCTTTATTTCTGCACCCATAAGTTCTACAAACTTTTTCACAAGAGCAAGTCCTATTCCAGTTCCTTCAGCTCTTCTAGATAAAGAGCTATTTACCTGTGCAAATCTATCAAAAATTAAATCTATTTTATCCTCCGGTATCCCAACACCAAAATCTTTTACGCTCAAATAAAAGTTATCCTTTTCCATCTTCAGTGAGACAATGATTTGTTTTCCCTCTGGAGTAAATTTAACTGCGTTAGATAGCAAATTAAGTAAAATCTTTTCATATTTGTCCTTATCAAGCCTTACATTATATTCTTCTTCATCAGTATCAAATATTAATTCTATTCCTTTGCTTATAGCATATGAGTTAGCAGAATTCACTATAGTTTCACTTATATATACAATATCAAACCCTGTATTATTCAGAGTTAAAAAACCTGCTTCAGCCTTTGATATATCGAGTACATTATTAATTAACTTTAGTAATCTACTGCAGTTTTGATCTATTCTTCCAAGGGTTTTACCAATATTAGGGGTTATTTCTTTACTATATACATCATAGGCAAGCTGCAGGGAGGAATACATTATAGTTAAAGGCGTTCTCAATTCATGGGAAATTATAGTAAAGGTTTCATCTTTTAGTTTTGTTAATTTTTCAAGTTCAATGTTTCTATTTACTTCTTCTGTAATATCTGATCCATGAATGTGTATTCTCGTAACATTATCTTTATTTCTGCAAGGTATAAATTTTATCTTATAAAATCTATCTTCACCTGTAGGAGATTTTACTCTGTAAGGACTTATTGTATAAGCCTTAAATTTTTCACCTACATTCACTAATATTTTATATAGATCATGATTTATATATTTAATCAAGTTTTTATCCTTAGAATCCTTTATTAGTTCAACATCACCATATCTAATAATTTCATCATATTTTTTATTATTAAGCCTATATGTTATCCCCGGATAATCGACTACTGCTATTGGAACTTCAATAGTATTTACAACATCTTTTATAAACTCCGCCTGTTCCTCTGCATTTATTTGATGAAGTTTAGTTTCTGTAACGTCCTTAATTGTCAATATAGTATAAACTAGTTCTTCATTCTTATTTATGATGGGCGCAGTATTTAACTCTAAATATTTTATTTGAGAAGTGTTTTTCTCTCTAAGCTTAACTATTAAATTCTTAGCAGGTTTTTTGCTTTTTACATAAATATAATACATGCTTGCTATATCTTGTGTTTCATCTTCAAGTATAGTGGTTTCATACCTTTCCAAAAACTTCTTTGGATTTACTAGTTCTATAGCATTTAAACTTAAGATATTAAAAACAGCCTTATTACATAAACTTAATTTTTCATTTGAATCTAAAACCATTATTCCTTCTGATATATTGTTAATTACATCTTTCAAATGCATAAGATGTTCTTTTTCTCTATTTCTTAATATTTCTATAATATCACATTTTGTTTTTAGCTCTGTGGACAATTCCAGAAATTTCTCTCTCTCATTTTTTATTTTTAATTCCTTTAAATAGTTTTCTGTTATATCTTCCAAGTCCATTATAGAACCGATAATTTTATTTTCTTCAATTACAGGAAAACTTGAGATTGAGACATATAGATTTTTTTCTTCAAGTTTATATTCTAATTTTACATTTCTAATTTTTTCTTTGTTCTTTAATGTTCTATATACTGGAAAATCATTCAATGACATACTATTTTTATTCTCTAAAAACACATCATAATCATAAAAAAGTTCATAAGCATTTTTTAAATCTCCAAAACCAAGTTTCATTAACTCATCCTTGCCTTTTTTATTAACGTAAATTATGTCACCTTTGCTATCAGTTATATATATACGATTTGGTAAGGCTTCTATTATGTTTTCCGTAAAATTATTAGTTTTAAATATACCGTTAATAAAGTTCTCCATTAAAAACCTTCTCCTCTAAAAAATTACACTTAATCCATCTTATTGTTTTCTATGATAAACCTAAAAATTCCTTCTAGTTTTTATGAATTTTTAAATTAAGTTGTAGAGAAGCTCATTAAATTAGTCTATTATTCACCCCATTTATTCTACTATTTTGACAATCTAAAATCTTTTACAACTAATTGTAAACTTATATTTCCATTATATTCGTTGATTGATGGAGAAAATATTAAATCCATTTTTAAATTAGATGGCTTGTTATTTAAAATATCCATAGCCCTTTCCTCTCCATAAGCATCTCTTACCATGCTTACAAATTTATCTCCCCCATCAAAACATATAGCATCAAATTTTTCAAAGCCCCCCTCAGGCCTGCAGTATAATTTTAATATATTTTTTTCCTTTCCTATTAAGTATGCTCTAAATACACTAATATTTTTTTCGGCAAATACAGGAGCAGAGTTTCCTTTCCCAAAGGGTTCAAGTTTTTCTATATCATTAATCAAAGCAAAAGTTATTTCCTTCAATTTCAACTGTTTATCTATCCTTATTTTAGGTATCACATCTTCATCACTAAGAGTACAATTGTTATTTAATAGCTCTCTTAATTTATCAATATTCTCTTCCTTTATAGATAGCCCTGCTGCCAAAGGATGTCCTCCAAATTTCTCCATTAGACCTTTGCATTTTATAAGTTCCTCAAACATATTGTACTCTTCTATAGATCTTCCTGAACCCTTTGGAGTCTTTTCTCCCTGTGTTAGTACTATAGATGGCACATTATACCGCTCTTTAAGTCTCCCCGCAACTATTCCTGCTATACTTTCATGTACATCTGGCTTATAAACTACTAAAACCTTATCATCTTTCATACTGGAATTTTCTATTATTTCTATTATTTCATTTACACTTTCTATAGTCATATTTTGTCTTTCTGTATTTAAAGCATGAAGCTTTGATGCAAGCTTTGATGCTTCTTCTTCTTTTTCGGCTAACAGAAGTTTCAAAGCTAATACAGCACTATCTAATCTTCCTGTAGCATTAATACAAGGTCCTAAAACAAATCCTATGTGGTAAGAATTTATTTTTTTACCTTCCAGTGAAGTCTCTTTTATTAATGCTTTTATGCCAATGTTTTTAGTTTCATTTATCATCTTCAAACCATTTTTAGCAATTATCCTATTTTCATCAATTAAATCCACAACATCACATATAGTTCCTATAGCAGCATACTGCATAAAATCATAAGCTTCTTCTTTGCAGATGCCCATTTTTTCATAAAGCACTTGTGAAAATTTAAATGCAACTCCAGCTCCACATAAAGATTTGAAAGGGTATTCACATCCCTTTTGTTTCGGATTTATCACTGCATCAGCCTCTGGTACTACAAATTGTCTACTTCCATCTTCAAATTCTACAAAGGGTATATCATGATGATCTGTGACTATAACAGTCATTCCAAGTTCCTTTGCAAACTTAATTTGATCAATAGCAGAAATACCGTTATCACAGGTTATTACCACTTCATAACCCTCTTCTTTTAACTGCCTTAAGCTTTCACTATTTATACCATATCCTTCTGTAACTCTATCTGGTATATGATATTTTACATTAGCTCCACATCTTAATAATGCTGAGTATAATATATATGTACTTATTATTCCATCAGCATCATAATCTCCATAGACCACAATACTTCTTTCTTGTTTTATAGAATCTATAATTAAATTTGTACCTTTATTCATATCTTTCATCAGCAATGGGTTATGTAAATATTCTATATTAGGATTCATAAACTTCTCTATATCTTTTTCTGTGTTTATATTTCTATTTACTAGTATAGAAGCTATTATATCACCCACATTAGTATTTTTTGAAAGCTTTTTGATGTCAACCTTACTTCGTCTTAACATCCATTTACGTTCTTTCAAATATACCACCTCTTTTCTTTTTCTATTATACCATGGAAATTAATATGTTATAATATTAATGTATTATAAAAAAGAAAGGTGGATGATTTTCATGACAAAAGAAACATCAAAAAATTTTTTGAAGGCTAATGCGTTTAAAGATTTGAATAATATTCAAACAGATCAAGAAAAGGAAATGCCTCAACCCCCCGTTCAAAAAAGTTGTTCACCTTCATCAATTTTAGTTGATCTAATTCCTGTAGAAAACTTTAATTGCGGGCAGTTGAGCATTTTAGATGCATTAAAGAACAGAAAAACAAGAAGATTTTTCTCAAATGAACCTTTGTCTTTAGAAGAACTTTCATTCTTACTTTGGAGTGTTCAAGGAGTAAAGAAAATAGTAAACAAAGGATATGCTACTCTTAGAACTGTACCATCGGCTGGCGCTAGACATCCTTTCGAAACCTATCTAGCCATTTTAAATGTTGATGGACTAGAGCAAGGTATATATAGGTATCTTCCTCTTGAACATAAGCTTTTACTTATTGATTCTGATGACAGCCTTAACAGCAAACTTAACCTTGCTACTTTCAATCAGCGTTTTATAGGAAAAGCAGCAGTGACTTTTCTATGGACAGCAATACCGTACAGAACAGAATGGCGTTATGACAATGCTGCTCCTAAACTTATAGCTTTAGATGCTGGTCATGTATGTGAAAACTTATATCTATCAGCTGAATCAATAAATGCTGGTGTCTGTGCAATAGCTGCTTATGATCAAAATAAAACAGATGAACTTTTAAATATAGATGGCGAAGACGAATTTACAGTATATCTAGCTGCTGTAGGAAAAATAGAAAAGGTATAGCTCACACTATACCTTTTCTATTTCAATCAATTTATATCCAGCACCATCTACTGCTTCTTTTATTTTATCGTTTCCTAAATTTAGATTACTTTCCAAAAATGCCGTTTTAGTTCTAATATCTACTGCTACTGATTTCACTCCTGGTAATTCCATTAAAGCATTGTGAATATGTTTTTCACAATTTTTACAGCTTATACCTTCTACTGTAAGTATTCTTCTCATGTACACCAACTCCTATTCTTATAGATTGAAATCACTTTAAATATTACATAATAAAATACATTCAACAATATTTTACCCACTTTACCATATTATATAACTAAATACTCTAAATATTCAATTATTTTTCGCCTATTATTTTACATTATGTAAAATAATTATCATTTTTGATCAATATATTCAAATTTTAGGACGTAAAATTTGTATACTCGGCTGTTGTAATACTCTGTTTAAAACCTCCAATACTTTTTTTTCATTAATATACTTCAAGTTCTCAACTTCACTATATACTCTTTCTGAAGAGTTAAACATTAATTCATAAGTAGTTAATTCCTTACAAAGCTGAATTGATTTTTCAAGCTTTAACTCCCTCTTAAGTCTCATATTTCTAACTAAGGAATTTATCTTTTTCTCATCAAAATATCCTAGTTTATTTTTAACTTTAAATATACTATCATCAACTATTCTTAGAACCTCATCAACATTTTTATTAGAAGTAGCTATATTTATAGTAAAAAACTTCATACCTCTTTCCTGCTTAACAAGACTTCCAACATCATAAGCAAGACCTCTTTTGGTTCTTATTTCATCAAATAAAACACTGCTAGTTCCCTCTCCAAAAGATGTATTAAATACATTTAGCGCCTTTAGTTCCTCTTCATTTAAATTATCAATATTAAAAAGATATTGTATTTTCGCTCCCTTTATATTTGTTATCTTCTCCATAAATATTCCAGCTTTATTGACTTCCTTTTTCTCCATTTCAATGCCACAGAAACTTTTATTCCAATTTCCAAAATACTTTTCTATATTTTTTAATATATCCTCAAAAGTTAATGACGAACAGGCACTTATAACACAATTTTGAGGAGCATAATATTTATTATAAAATTTTCTTAATTCTTTAAGTGTAAGTGAGTTTACGCTTTCTTCAGTGCCAATTATTAAATTCTTAATTCTTTTTTCACTAAAAGCATTGTATAGTAAACTATCTTCACAATATTGATATATATCATCCTTCCATTCCTTAAGCTCTTCCAATATAATATTCATTTCCTCCCTAAATCCTTTTTCCGGGAATGTAGGATTTAAAACTATATCAGAATATAATTCTATTGCTTTTGAAAAATCCTGTGAAAGAGACGTTCCATAGTATATTACATAAGGAAAATTTGTCATAGCATTCTCAAATCCAAATACCTCATCACAGAGCTCATTTATTTCTTTTTCAGTTCTATTTTTAGTTTCCTTTGACACCATATGTTCTACAGCATGAGCAGTTCCTAATTTAAATTCTCTTCCTTCTTCTATTGCACCAGCATTAAAACCAATACAAAAAGAAGTTATTTCCGCTGGTCTATATTCATATATCAACTTCATTCCATTCTCTAATATGTACTTTTTCATAGTTATCTCTCCTTTAGTTTTCCAGAGAAGTACCGCCGAAAGCGAACTTATCCTGCGGAGTATTAATGTTTTATATACAATCATCTAACTAAAATTATACTTTTTTCTGATAATAAAATAAAGAGAGCATAAAAACTCTCATTGTCTAGATCTATATAACTTTTAAAAAGTGTTTTTTACTGTACTAATTTGTTACAAATATCAAACTTTCTCCAATGAAAAGTCCTAGCGAAATAAAAAGCTATTATAATGTAGTGGATCTTGTACAGGGAAACCAAACCAGAAAGTTAACTTATACGCAGGAATATGTTTCCAAAGCTGAAAGCACATATAAAAACTTTTCTATCATTCTTAGCTTAATATTTTAGAAAATCTTAGGATCTCTGATATGTTTGAGGTACGAGTTTATCAGAGATCCTTAGATTTTCAAAATATTAAGCTTTGGAATGATTAAAAGTTTTTATCGTGCCGAAGCTTGGGAACATATTCTGGAGTGTAAGCTAACTTTCGGCCTTTGACCCTTACAATTTATTCTTCAATTATATATGGTATAGTTACCATAGCTATATTTCTTCTTCTTAAAAGCATTGTCTTAATAAATAAAGATGTCTGATTATGAAGTATATTTCCCCACCATTTGGCAACTACAAATTGTGGCATTACCACAGTTACCGTATCCATAGGACCTGCTGCATATTCCTCTGACTCAATGAATTTAACTAATGGACCTACAATGTTTCTGTAAGGTGATTTCTTTACCACTATTGGAATACCTAAACCGTATTCCTCCCATTTCTTTATGAGTTTAGCAGTAGCTACATCATCAACAGATACATGAAAAATTATTATATTATCTGATATAGTTCTGGCATAATTCAATGCTTTTAAAAATGATTTATTTAAAGTATCTATAGGAATTATAACGTATCTTTTTTGTTCTGAAAAATCTATACATTTTGGTTTTTCATGTATATCTAATTTTAATTGCTCTGCAACTAGTCCATAATGATGTTTTATCTTCATCATAGTTATAACAATTACTGGCATCAATATACATACTATCCACGCACCATGTATAAATTTAGTTATACCTATTATTATAACAGTTACAAACGTTACTAAAGCGCCCAATCCATTGATAAATGCTTTGTGCCTCCATCCCTTCTCTTTTATCTTAAACCATCTTGTCAACATACCTGTTTGAGATAATGTAAATGATATAAATACACCAACAGCGTACAAGGGTAATAAAAGATGAGTTTCTCCTCTAAATAATATGACTAAAACAGAAGCCATAATAGCTAGAACTATGATTCCATTTGAAAATCCTAATCTCTTACCTCTCTTTGTAAATTGTCTTGGCATAAATCCATCCTTAGCCATAAGTGCTAGAAGCAATGGTAAACCTGCAAAAGCAGTATTAGCCGCCATAATTAATATGATTGCTGTAGTAGCCTGAATTACGTAGTACATAACAGCGCCTTGTCCAAAAACTTGAATAGCTATTTGAGATATTACTGTTTGATCTGGATTAGGTACTGCATGATATAAAGTTGCTAAATATGATAGTCCACCAAAAATAACTAGAACTACAAAAGCAAGCAAGCCTAAAACTTTCTTTGCATTTTTTTGTGCTGGATCCTTAAAACTTGGAATACCATTACTAACTGCCTCTATACCCGTTAAAGCTGTACATCCTGATGCAAAAGCTCTAAGAAATAAAAGTATAGTTATATCTCCAGTAGCTTTTGGGATTTCATACAGTGGTTTAGGCATATATCCAAATATATCTACTTTAACAATACCAACTACTATCATAGCTAATACAGAAATTACAAAAAAGTAAGTAGGAATACCAAATATCTTTGATGATTCTCTTATTCCTCTAAGATTTCCAATAGTTAATAGAAGTATCATTGCTAATGTTATTGAAATCTTATGTGGTAACAATGACGGAAATGCTGATGTTATTGCTGCTGTTCCCGCACTAGTACTTACTGCAACGGTCAAAATATAATCTATAGTAAGTGATGCTCCTGCTGTAAGACCTGGTATAGTTCCTAGATTGTCCTTCGCAACTATATAGGCACCTCCACCATTAGGATAGTTATCAATTGTTTGCCTGTAAGAAAACACCAACAAACACATTAGAAATACTATACATAATGATGCATAGAACATGTACTTGTATGACATTATTCCTAACACTGAAACAAGTACCAATAATATTTCTTCTCCAGCATATGCCACTGACGATATAGGATCACTAGATAAAATAGGTAGTCCCCAAAAAACATTAAACTTTTCATCTTTTAGTTCATCTGTTTTAAGTGTTCTACCTATAAGTAATCTTCCTAATTTAATTTCCATTCTTTCCACACCTCAAAAAGTAAATTTTTTATAAATTCTATAGGCATGCAATGATTATATATTATCTAATGATTTTATCATAGTTTTGTATCCTTATGTTTTTCGCTAATTTTCTCTAATAATAACCGTTTTTTTTATATAAAATTTATTTTTCACTGGTTTTTCTTTAAGATTCTTCGTATAGATTAATAGTAAGCATTTTAAAAATTATCGAAATATTGTTAATATTTTTTAAAATGCATTTTTATCAAATAAACATGTCATTATATTGCTTAGATATCTTCTCAAATACAATACCCTTTGATAATTTATTCAAATGTCTATGTTTATCTAGAGGATTCCATGTATACCTGTTGGCCTATATAGTAATGAATTTATAAATATAAATCCTTTTATATTTATAAATTCATGTTTTCTAAAATTTTGTACTTTGTTAACTTAGTGTTTAGATAATGATTTTTAATAAATTTAGTTTATATAAAACTTAAGAATAACTTGCGCTTTATACTCTTACTAACTTATCTCTCCCTGAAACTTCTCCTCTACAAATTTTACCATCATAGCTTCTTTTAAATTTTCAACTGTTTCTTTATCTGCAAGATTTTCTAATATCTTAAAACCAAAGTATAAGGCTGTGGCAGGTCCTCGACTTGTAATAATATTATCATCTTGAACCACTATATCTTCACAATATGTTATTTCACCTAATTCATTTTCAAAGCCTGGATAGCATGTAATTCTTTTTCCACTTATTATATCTGCCTTAGCTAAGACAATAGGTCCCGCACAAATAGCCGCTAATAATTTCTTCTCATTGTTAAATTTCTTAACAAGTTCAATTACTTTTTTGCTATCTCTTAAACTTGCAGCTCCAGGCATTCCACCTGGAATAATTAATGCATCATATTTATCTATATCAGTCTTTTCTAATAAGTTATTTGCTTTTACATGAATACTATGGGAACCCAATATCTCTTCTTCTCCATTTATAGAACAAGTAATGCAGTGTACACCCCCTCTTCTTAATACATCAACTACTGCTAGAGCTTCAACTTCCTCAAAGCCTTTAGCAAGTAAAACTATTGCCTTTTTCATAAGTTAACCACCTTTCCTTCTCAAATTATTATTTTCTATTATACCATTAATAAACTCCAAAAACTAACTTTTACTCCACTATATATTGCCACATCGTCCTCTAAAAATATTTATAAAAAAAGTTGACTTATCTGTAATTTATTATTACAGATAAGTCAACCTCAGTATTACTACTTAGCCCATCCCAAAGATCTATTTACTGCTTCATGCCAGCCTTTTAATAATTCTGATCTTCTTTCTTCAGTCATATTAGCTTCAAAGTTCTTGGATATAGCCCAATTTTTAGCTACATCATCTCTGTCCTTCCAGTAGCCTACTGCAATACCAGCAAGATATGCTGCTCCTAGAGCAGTAGTTTCTATAACTTCTGGTCTATCAACCTGAACATCTAATATGTCAGATTGGAATTGCATTAAGAAGTTATTAGCACATGCTCCTCCATCTACTTTTAAAGCTTTAAGCTCTATTCCTGAATCTTCCTGCATAGCCTTTAATACATCATATGTTTGGTATGCTAGAGATTCTACTGTAGCTCTTATAAAGTGTTCTTTCTTTGTTCCTCTTGTTAAACCAACAATAGTTCCTCTTGCATATTGATCCCAATATGGAGCACCAAGTCCAACAAATGCTGGTACCATATAAACTCCATTTGTATCTTCTACAGAAGTACAATATTTTTCTGATTCTGGAGCGGATTTTATCATTCTAAGCTCATCTCTAAGCCATTGTATTGAAGCTCCACCTATAAATATACTTCCTTCAAGAGCATATTCTACTTTTCCATCTATACCAACAGCTATAGTTGTTAAAAGTCCATTTTTAGATTCAACTGCTTTTTCTCCTGTGTTCATAAGTAAGAAGCAGCCTGTTCCATAAGTATTTTTAGCTGTACCTTCTTTAAAACAAGTTTGTCCAAATAATGCTGCTTGCTGATCTCCTGCATCTCCTGCAATTGGAATTGGAGAACCAAATAATGCCGCATCACTTTCACCATATACACAGCTTGATGGTTTTACTTCTGGAAGCATTGATTCTGGTATATCAAGCTCAGCTAATAATTCCTTATCCCATTTTAATTCATGTATATTATAAAGCATTGTTCTCGATGCATTTGTATAATCAGTTACATGTACCTTTCCTTTTGTCAGATTCCAAATAAGCCAAGTATCTATGTTACCAAAAACTAAATTGCCAGCTTCAGCTTCTTTTCTTGCTCCTGGTACATTATCAAGTATCCATTTTACTTTTGTTCCTGAGAAATATGCATCTAAGACTAATCCTGTTTTTTCCTTAACAACTTTATCAAAACCTTTTGCTCTTAATTCATCACAATAATTAGATGTTCTTCTACATTGCCATACTATTGCATTGTATACTGGAAGTCCAGTTCTTCTATCCCAAACAACTGTTGTTTCTCTTTGATTTGTAATACCTATAGCTGCTATGTCAGTTGCTTGAATATTTGCCTTTAATAATGCTTCTGAAGCAACACTGAACTGAGTGGCCCATATTTCCATTGGATCATGTTCAACCCAACCAGCTTCAGGATATATTTGCTTGAACTCTTTTTGAGCCACACTTACAATTAATCCTTTTTCATTAAAAAGTATGCACCTTGAGCTTGTAGTTCCTTGATCTAATGCCATTATATACTTTGCCATAATACTTTTCCTCCCTTTATTCCTCTAAATATCTTAATAAACGTTTTCTTATGACTTTAAATTCTATCTCTTAAGAATAATTTTTAAAATCGAAAATTTATAAATCCCACAATTTCTTTTCAGTAGTTGATATAGCTAATGCTCCTGCTCCAAGTGAATCTATAACATCCTTTTTATCTTTTATGAGCCCTCCAGCTATTATAATTGAGTTAGTCTCTTTTTCTAAAAGACTTATGATTTTTGTCGCAATACCAGGCATAACCTCTACTGCAGTTGGTTTTGTTTCATGAATATTTTTTATCCCAGTTTTTAATGAAAGTGAATCTATTAGAAAAATTCTATGAATCGTATATAAACCTAGTTGGTTTCCACATTTGATATTTGAAGCTTTAGTACTTATTATACCATCTGGCTTAGAATACTCTTTTATATATTTGATTCCAGCAGAATCTCCTCTTAACCCCTCAATAAGGTCTATATGAACAAAAACAATTTTTTCATTCTCCTTAAGCTTTGCACATATTTTAGAAATATTTATAATATCTCCATATAGTACAAACACTATAGCAGCGTTACTAGATACCACTTTTTCTAAATCTTTATCATTGCTTATCGCTGCTATTATTGGGTTTTCTACTAAAGTTTCTTTTAAATTAATCATTACTTCGACTCCTTTAAATGTTATTTTTAAATAATTATCTTTATTTTACCACTTTAAATGCTACATTCAAGGAGAATATTGTTTTCATCATTTATAAATATTTGAATATTTCAAATTTTAGAACACAGCTACGAATATTAATGCCGCTAGAACTGCACCAATTATCGGACCTATAACTGGAACCCATGAATATGACCAATCCGAATCACCTTTACCTGATATTGGTAATATAGCATGTGCTATTCTTGGTCCTAAATCTCTTGCTGGATTCAGAGCATACCCTGTTGGTCCACCAAGTGATAAACCCAAGCCCCAGATCAATGCAGTTACAACACCTGTTGAAATACCATCTGCTGCCTTTACTGTACCAATTCCTAAAATTATAAATACAAGTGCAAATGTAGCTATTACTTCAGTAAGAACGTTTGATCCATAACTTCTTATTGCAGGGCCTGTACAAAATATTCCTAATTTAGCTCCCTTATCTGGTGTTTCTGCCCAATGTGGTAAATAAGCTAACCAAACTAAAGCAGCTCCCACAATAGCACCTAACATTTGTGCTGCAATATATACTGGTACTTCTGCAACTGGAAATTTACCAATAACAGCTAATGCTATTGTTAATGCTGGATTAAAATGAGCACCACTGATGCCACCAAATATGAATGCTGGTAGTCCAACAGCAAAAGCCCATCCAGCGGTTATAACTATCCATCCTGAACTTTGTCCTTTACTTTTGTTTAATGTGCAGTTTGCGCAAACACCGCCTCCTAAAAGTATTAAGAGCATAGTCCCCAAAAATTCCGCCATAAAGTGTGACATAACATTACCTCCTAAAAATAATTTTTGTAAAAATACCATATTTGTAACCGGTTACACTTAATTGTCAAATATTAACATTACTATGATGCATAAAAGCCGCGTCAAAAAAAGTTACTAAAACTCTTCTAAACGCGGCTCTCTAATCTCTGCCTTGTTAATATTTTTTAGTTTATGTTTTTATTATACATTAATATTAAATGAATTACAATTGGAAAACAAAAGTTAAATTTTTAACTTTTAAATTAATCATTTTTCCCTTATGCATTTCATATGATATTTAGCTATTTTAATTCTACCTTCTTTATATAATCATCCATAACAATAATCATCACAGGTTTCCCTCTTCCAGCTCTGTTTTGGGATTTAATATTACTAATGTTTATAATTTCTTCACTACCTTTTAATGATTTCAATATGACGCTTCTTCCTAAATCTCTTTCATCTTTTAGTAGCAAAGCATATATTACTTCATCGTCTTCCTTAAGACTTATCCCAGTAACACCTGATGCTATTTTTCCCATGTAATTTACACTTTCACCTTCAAATCTTATGCACATTCCCTTTTTAGTTACTAAAACTACTTCTTCACTAATACCTATACTTACTTTAATTTGTATTAATGTATCCTTTTCACTTTTGAATTTATAAGCCATAGTCCAAAGATATTCTCCTTCAAATTCACTCAAAGGACTTTTCTTTATCATTCCTTTTTTAGTAAAGAAATATATACTGCCTTCTTTAAAACTTTCTATAGAAACAATTTCTATTATATCGTTTCTATTTATATCATCATAAAGCTCCGTTATACTTATTCCTGTCTCATCAATATTCTGAAGCATAAATGCCGGCATTGAATATACAATTCCATCCCTTGAAAAAATTAAAATTCTACAATCGGAGTTTGTTGCAACTCTTATTCCTTTAGCTCCCTTTGCTCCATCAAAAGTTCTAACAGTTCCCATTTTATCAATACATATATTAAAGCTTTTATATAAAAACTCATCGGTAAAGTCTACATTTATTACCTTATCCTTTGAAGATAAACTAAACATTGGAGTTCCCATTATGTTTCTGTCCGCAGCTTCCACTTTAGGTTCCTTAACAGTAAAGCTTAAGCCTTTCTGTGTTCCTATCTTTATATATTTTTCTTCTCTTTCTTTATGGACAAATTTAACATCTATAAGTTCTTCTTCATTTTTTAATTTTAGTGCCATTATTTTAGTATAATTTGTACTAAATTTATCTACTCCTGTTTTCTTTAAAGTACCACTACTTGTAAAAAATATGAAGTCTTTTTGCAAATTAAAATTATCAATACTATGAACTGCAACAATACTCTCTTCACTAAGATCTAATCCTCTTATTACGTTATCTAATCTTTCTCCTTTTTCTTTCCACTTAAACTCTGGAATATTAATTCCCTTTACCTGATACATGTTTCCTTTATTAGTAAAGAACATCAAAATGTCTTTTGTGTTTGAATTAATAATGTATTTATTGAAGTCACCCTCTCTGTATTCAATATCTGCAACCTCAACATTAGAACGATTGTAAGTTTTAAATGGAATTCGTTTTATAAAACCTTCATTTGACATAGTTATAACAATCTCTTCTTCTATTATAAGTTCCTCTATATCTATCTTAGCTTCTTCATCATTCTCCACTATTTTAGTCTTTCTTGGATGTGTATATTTTTCTTTTATTTCTAGGAGTTCCTTTTTTATTACTTTTAGGAGCTCCTTTTCACTTCCGAGTATCCTATTAAGTCTTTTTATTTCTTTATCAAGCTCTTTATGTTCTTTTTCAAAAGCTACAATTTCAAGTCCTGTAAGCCTATATAACATAAGTTCTAATATAGCTTCTGCTTGAGGTTCTGTAAATTCAAACTTATCTATAAGATTTTTTGCTGCATCTTTTTTAGACTTGGAAGCTCTTATTGTCTCTATTATTTTATCCATTATACCTATTGCTTTAATAAAACCTTCGACAATATGAAATCTTTTAGATGCAATTTCTAATTCTCTTTCTGTTCTTTTGGTGACAACCTCTTTTTGATAATTTATATAATGGTGTAGTATAGATTTTAGTCCTAAAGTCTGAGGTTTTCCATCAGCTAACGCAACCATATTGAAAGAAATATTGCACTGCAAATCTGTTCTTTTAAACAAATATTTAAGAACTTTATCCACAGATTCTTCATCTACAGATTTTTTAAATTCTATTACTGCTCTAACTCCAGATCTATCCGATTCATCCCTAATATCGGAAATTGAATCTAAAGCTTTAGCATGTCTTTTGTCTGCCGTCATTTCTGAAATAGTCTGAAGCAGCTTTGCTTTACTTCTTCTATATGGGAACTCAGTAATTGCTATACCTAATCTACCATTTTCAAGCTTTTCAATACTTGTCTTTGCCCTTAAGGTAACCCTTCCTTCTCCAGTTTCATAAGCAGATATGAGAGAATTCTTTCCTATTATAATTCCTCCTGTTGGCAAATCCGGTCCTTTAATATACTGCATGATTTCTTTAGTATCTAGACTTGGATTATCTATATATGCAATAGATGCATCTATTGTTTCTCCAAGATTATGTGGCGGTATATTTGTTGCCAGTCCTACTGCTATCCCAAAAGCTCCGTTGACAAGCAGGTTTGGGTATCTTGCAGGTAATACTTCTGGTTCTTTTTCTGAATTAGAGTAGTTATCAACCATATTAACTACTCCTTTTTCTATATCTCTTATCATTTCCATTGCAATAGGAGTAAGTCTTGCTTCTGTGTAACGCATAGCAGCTGCACTGTCTCCATCCTGTGAACCCCAATTTCCATGTCCATCAATTAAAGGCTCTCTAGTCGTAAAATCCTGTGCAAGTATTACCATGGCATCATATACGGATGAATCTCCATGAGGATGATATTTACCTAGTATATCTCCTACAATTCTCGCAGACTTATAATAAGGCTTATCTGGAACTGCCTTAAGCATATATGAACCATATACTATTCTTCTGTGTACAGGCTTTAAACCATCACGTACATCTGGAAGTGCTCTATCTTTTGCCACTTCTACTGCATAAGGCAGGTAATTGTCTGGCATAGCCTCCTCTATTGATACTTTTATTATATTGTTATCACGAGGAATATTTAATTTCTTTGACATCTTGTTCCTCCTCTAAAATTCTGCATACTTATACATATAGCTTTTCCTTGGTGCTACTACATCGCCCATAAGTAAAGATACCATTTTTTCTGCTTTAGCAGCATCTTCTATAGTAATTTGCTGAAGAGTTCTTGTTTCCGGATTTAATGTAGTTTCCCAAAGCTGATCCGGATTCATTTCTCCAAGTCCTTTATATCTTTGAAGCAGTGCACCTTTACCAACTTCTTTTTTCACTTTTTCTAATTCATCATCACTATATGCATATTTTACAGTTTCTCCATTCTTAGTCTGCTTATATACTTTGTACAATGGCGGCTGTGCTAAATACAGATGACCATCTGCAATAAGATGCTTCATGTATCTATATATATATGTCATCCATAGTGTTCTAATGTGATACCCATCTACATCTGCGTCTGACATAATTATTATCTTATCATATTTCAAATCAGCTGCATTATAGTTATCGAGAACACCAGTACCTACAGCTGTATTAAATATTTTAAGTTCTTCACTTCCAAGCACATTCTCAAGTTTCTGCTTTTCAGTATTCATTATTTTACCTTTAGAAGGCATTATAGTTTGAAATCTTCTGTCTCTAGCCTGCTTTGCTGAACCACCTGCTGAGTCTCCCTCAACTACAATAAACTCACACACTGTCGGGTCCTTTAAAGTACATACAGCTATCTTACCAGCTAGTGGTGCAGTACCTTTTCCTATTTTCTTCTTCTCTGCTTCATTTATTTTCTTTATCTTTTCTCGTCTTGCTGCTGCATCTAATGCATTATTTATCATAGATGCTGCTATATCCTTATTATCTTCTATCCATTCTGAAAATTTAGTATAAGACAAATCATTCATCATGGTGTAAGCTTCAGTATTACCAAGTTTAGTTTTAGTCTGACCTTCAAATATAGGATTACTTATCTTAATCCTTACTATTGCAGTCATCCCTTCTCTTAAGTCATCGCCTTCAAATTCTTTGTCCTTTTCCTTTATAAGATTCAGCTTTTTAGCCCATTCCTTAAAGGCCCTGGTCATTCCTGTTTTAAAGCCACTTTCATGAGTTCCTGATTCTGTAGTTGGAATATTGTTTACATAGCTTGCTATATATTCAGTAGTAGAATCAGTAAACTGCACACATACCTCACCATACATATTTAGATTATTTACTTCTCTCTCTCCTTCAAATAGAATAGGAGGATTATGAATCGGTGTTTTGCTTTCATTTAAATAATCTATAAAATCTAATAGACCTCGTTCAGAATGATATTCCTTTTCTACTACTTCATCTTTTCTATTATCAATTAATTTTAGAGTGATACCTTTATTTTGAAATGCCAGCTCTTGAAGTCTTTCATCTATAACATCAAATTTAAATTCCGTTGTAGAAAATACTTCTTCATCAGGCATAAAGGTTACCATCGTACCCGTTTCCTTAGTGTTTCCTATAATATCTAGTGAAGTTACAGGAGTTCCCGGCATTTCTCTTTTCACAGTTTTATCATAAGCATTCTCAAATCTCTGCTTGTAAATATGATTATTCTGCTTTACTTCTACCTCAAGCCACTTAGACAAAGCATTAACTACAGCAGCTCCAACTCCATGCAAACCTCCGGAGGTTTTATACACATCATTATTAAACTTTCCTCCAGTATGAAGTTCGGTAAATACCATCTCTACACCAGACTTTTTCTTTATAGGGTGTATTCCTGTAGGTATACCTCTGCCATTATCTTTAACAGTTACACTTTTATCCTTGTTTAAAATAACAATAGCTTCATTCCCAAAGCCATTGGATATTTCATCTATGGCATTGTCCAGTACCTCCCATATACAGTGGTGAAGTCCCTTACTTCCAGTAGAACCTATATACATTCCTGGTCTTACACGAACAGGTTCTAGTTTTTCGAGGGAAGTTAAAGCTGTTACATCATACACCTGTACTTTTTCTTCTCTTTGTTCCATTAAACTATTAACCTCCAAATTGTATCTATTCACAATATTTTCTGATACCATGATTACGATTATAGCAAAAAGTAAAAATAAAAACAAATGTTCTCATTACACTTTTATATGTAATCATCAAATACTTATCTTAGCAGCATTTATATTTTAACACTGTTTTTCAATATCTTCTACATAATTAATTATTGCATGACAGGTTTCATCTATCTCCTTATGTTCTATAGTTAAGCTAAAGTCATATTTATTATTTTCATACATAGGATCATAGTATCTAATCATTAATTCTTTAATTACATAGCTATGATTATTATTATTTATTTCTTCAATATATTTATCAATATTTTTATTGCTTATATATTTTCTTAATTCTTCTAAAGCTTTTGTAAGCTCCAAGTTATTATTTTTCACATAGTCCTCTTTTATATTTTCTACTCTTAAATCTATATCTGCCTCTAAATTAATATGAATTCCATTATTCATAGCGTTAAATATATATTCTGGTATAATAATTTTTCCTATTCTTTTGCTTTCACCCTCAACAAAAACAAGATGACTTTTCCTATTAGAAATCTTATCATAAATAAGACTTTCAAACTGCTTTTGACTATTTTGCAAACCTAATCCTACACTTCCTAAAAGAGATCCTCGATGATTAGCACATCCTTCTAAATCTAATATATCATGTCCCATTTCTTCTAATCTTTTTAAAATTTTTGTTTTACCTATACCTGTATTTCCATGAATTACTATAAACTTAATGCCTTGAACAGTAAAAGGAAGATGTTCATTTATATAAGCTCTGTACCCTTTATATCCACCTTCTAATTTAAATACGTTTACTCCAAGCGTCATAAGTAAAGCTACTAAAGAACTGCTCCTCATTCCACCTCTAGCACAGAAAAACACTATTTTTTTACGCAGCTTATTTAATTCATTTATTTTTTCGTAAATAACAGGCAAGTTTTTAGCTGCTGCATCTACTCCAATTTTTTTTGCTTTTTCAACACTTTCCTGTACATAAATAGTTCCAATAAGTTCTCTTTGTTCATTTGTAAAGAGAGGGACATTAATTGCTCCTGGAACAGTCCCATTAGAAAACTCTTTAGGGCTTCTTACATCGACTAATATATATTGATTTTCTACTTTGACTTTATCTAATTGTTCATATTTTATAGTTTTTATCATTTATAGCTACCTCTTCTAATATTTTAATTTATATTTCTCAATACTTCTCTATCTGAGTCCAAGAACTCTGTTTATGAAGTTAAAAAACACCTTACTTACAAGGTGTTTAACTATAACTTTTCCTTATACATAAATATTTATATATAAATAAATCTGATTCAAATATATTATAACATACGAATAAGTATTTTCAATTGGTGGTCAAAATCATACTCCATTATAACTCTAATTTAGTTTAATATTTTGATAGCATAAACTTAAGCTGTTGACCGAATATTATTAGATTTTTAGCTAAAACTAGTATTGATTCAATATTAATTTAAAATGAGGAGGCTAACCTATGTATAGAATAGCTTGTAATGTTACAAATTGCTCTCATAATAAAAATGAAATTTGTTATGCAAACCGCATAAATGTATCTGGTGGAAATGCAAATAATTCTGTTGAAACTAATTGTGCTTCTTTCTTAGATAATGCTCATTATAGTGATTTAACTAGCAATACTAATAATCCTGGAGAAGAGTGCAAAACTATAGTATGTGATGTACAAAGCTGTGCATACAATGACAATACACTCTGCCATGCTGACAGTATAAAAGTTTCTGGTGGAGAATCACATTTATATGAGGAAACAAATTGCTCTACTTTTAAAGATAAATAGGTAAAAAAAGAGGGATGCCTTCATGACATCCCTTCTTTACTTGAAAGATATTTTTATTTAAAATATCTTTCAAGTAACCCTTTAAATGCTCTACCATGCCTAGCCTCATCTTTACACATTTCGTGTACTGTATCATGTATAGCATCATAATTTTTCTCTTTTGCTAAAGTTGCTAACTTCTTCTTACCCTCACATGCCCCATATTCGGCTTCGACACGTACACTTAAATTTGATTTAGTATCAGCTCTGACAACTTCTCCTAAGAGTTCAGCAAATTTGGATGCATGTTCTGCTTCTTCAAATGCAATCCTTTTATAAGCTTCTGCAACTTCTGGATATCCTTCCCTATCAGCTTGCCTTGACATTGCTAAATACATTCCTACTTCAGTACACTCTCCTATAAAATTAGCTCTTAATCCTTCAACTAATTCTGGGTCAGCATCCCTAGCAATACCTATTCTATGTTCATCTGCCCAATTCAAATTATCAGTCATTTCCTGAAATTTTTCCTTTGGTGCTTTACATATAGGACATATTTCTGGAGGCTCGTTTCCCTCATGTATGTAACCACAAATTGTACAAACAAACTTTTTCATTTCTTCAATCTCCTTTTCCTTATATATTTGTATTCCATATTAGTTTCTCTATAAACTGCTTTAATAATTCCCTTATTTTAATTTATTCTACAATTTATAGATATATTATTTCTTTAAAAATATCTTGTTTACTAACTTTATTAGTTCATCCTTAACCCAATCCTTCTTTAAAAAATATGTAGCTCCAAGAGCTTCACACACTCCTAATTCATTGGAAAAATTCTGCTTTCCTCCATCTGAAAGAACAATTATTTTTAAATCTTTATAGTCCTTTTCCAACTCTATTACAACTTCTAATCCACTTTTTTTAGGCATATATATATCGGTAATTATTAAATCAATGTTATCCTTTTCTTTGTATATTTCAATCCCTTCTAATCCATCACATGCTTCGTATACATTATAGTTTGCTTCTTCTAAAAGTCCTCTAATAAACTGTCTAACGCTTGCCGAATCATCAATAACTAATATGTTTTTTTGCTCTGTCTTCATATTTTTCTCCTCCATCCTCATAAAAGTTCCACATATACTTATAATACCAAAAAAAATAGTACAATTCATAATAAACAAAAAATAATTACTATAAATTTATTTTCATTATTATAAATTTATAGTAATTATCTAATTCCTATTATTAAAATTTTTTAATCCCTGATGTTACTTGCTTAGTTCAATATTTCCCGAGAGGATAGAATGAATATATTTCAAGATGTAAGTTCTCGGAAACATATCTATAGCATTTTGTTCACTAAAGGTCGATGGCAACATATCTTGAGTTCATGATATTCACATCTTTTTTCTTAGTATAATCGCAATAAAATTTAAATATTTTCCGCCACCAGCTTCCATGGCCTTGCGATCACCAATAGCATATTCATTATCTTGCTTCAGCCAGTCAGCCCATACTTCATCATTGCTTTCCATCTCACGAACAGAAACGACATCTGCATCATCGCTTTTATTTACCATATTTAACCAATAGTTAATATCGTGCATATAATCTAACTGTTCCGGTGTCCATGAAAGTAATAGTTCTTTTGGTAAATTTTCATGACAGTCCTTTTTCATACCCGGAATGGTTATATAGATGTATCCCCCTTTTTTCACAAAGGGTAACAGCATTTCGTCAAGATACTTAGGGTTACATCCGAAAAAGTTATAAGAATCTATACTGACTACCGCATCAAAGAATTCTTTCTCAAATGGCAAATCAGTTGCATCTGCTTTAATTGGAATAACCTGTTCATGAGACACACCCATTTGTTCAAAGAATTTTCTATTTTCCTCCAAATCGCTCCAAAGATCAGTAGCATACACGGTAAATCCATATTCTTTTGCTAGAAACACGCTAGTTAATCCCTGACCGCTTCCGAGATCACATATGACCGCACCATTAGGGATTTTGTGATCAAGCAATAATTCCTCTCCTAGTTTGATAGGGTTTGGCCCCATAATTTTTGTCTGTAGTTCAGGTGTATTATATTTTACACTGTGTATATAATGCAAGGCTTTTTCCTCCTTATATTATAGTCATAGAATAGTTCCTTATTTATTATATAAATGGCCCTCAATAAAGTAAATTTATCTTAGTTGCTTGATTTGTCCAGATTGGATTGCATCAATATTTTGTGCAATCCTTTTTTTCGGCCAGTCCCACCACTTTATTTCAAGCAGTGTTGAAATGATTTCACTTGGAAAACGCTTTCGTATGAATTTCGCAGGGACACCGCCTACAATAGTGTATGGCATCACATCTTTTGTAACCACTGCTCGAGCTCCAATAATAGCCCCATCTCCGATGGTTACACCGGCCAGAATGATTGCCTCGTAACCAATCCATACATCATTTCCTATAACAATGTCACCTTTATTGTCCCATGCCTTTGCGACATCTTTGATATCCAAGCCCCATTCCTCAAAAAAAATTGGAAATGGATAGGTTGAAAGTGATTCTAACATGTGATTTGCACTGTTAAATAGAAATTTTGCACCACAGGCAATAGAGCAGAATTTTCCGATTATCAGTCTGTCATGATTGACTGGGTAGTGATACAAAACATTATTCCGACTAAACTGAATGGGATCGTTCACAAAGTCATTATACATCGTATAATCACCAACAATAATACTTGGGTCAGTAATCACGTTTTTTAAATAAACTGTTTGTTTATCTCCTGTACGGGGATAAACCTTCTTTTCCGAAATAGTCATTTGAAATCCTCCAAAAATCAGTGTATGTCTTTTTAACTATTTCGGCAACTACAATGCAGCATTTCACCACATACCACCTCACTTTTTATCTAATTAAGAAGTAATGTATCATATCTTTACGGTTTCATACTCTTTATCCTATTAGTAAAACTATCAATATGGAAATCCAGCAGGTCAAATATTTTCTGTTTGTCTTCGCACCCATCATAAACACTATAAAGTATAAAAATAGGAGCGTAAAATTCTAAGGCAAGTTGCCATGCTTCTTCCTTCGTTATATTAATCATGGTTACAAACAAATCTTTCATATATTCCAAAGGACCACGAACAAGATACTGCTGATATAATGTGGACATTTCATGATTTCGATATTGTTCCAAGGTCAACATTTTTCTGAAGTTAGATGAAAACTCTCCTTCGGTCCAATATCTAAACTGAGCCTCACTGTATATTGAAATTTTTTCCAAATCCGTTTTTACATAAGCTTCAGGCATTTGATTAATCGTTTCCTCTGGAACCTCATATTCTTTTGCACGTTCGTAATCCATTTGATTCATTCGCTCCACAATGCTATCAAGAATATGTCGCTTATTTTTATAGTGCTTATATAATGCACTTTTTGTCATCCCAAGCTCACCAGCGATTGTGCTAACCGAAACCGTTTCATATCCATCTCTTGCAAATAATTTTAGTGCCACGATAAGCATTTTTTCCTTTGTATCAGTCATTTTATATCCTCCACATTATTATGGTAAACTGTAGTTCACTAAATATTATAGTTAACGATCGTTTACTTGTCAATAGAAAGTCGCCAAATAAAGGGTCAAACGCAAATACTAAATTTTCAACTTTTTCGGCATCTATCCTGTCTACTACACTGTACAAATATTATAATCAATAATTCCTATCAAATTGGTCTATATGCTGTCATCTTGAATTTCTCTTAAGTGCTTTATCTTTCCTTTTAAAAGAGCCTTAATTATATGCAATAATTTTTTATGACTTCTTATAAAGATTTTTCAAAACATTTCAGTGTTTCCATAATAACGTTTTGAAAGTTAACCTCGACACTGCCTACATATCTGTATCCCAATTTGCAGTAAAGAGATGCTGCTGGTATATTGCCTTCATATGTATCTAATCTCACAGTTTTACATCTCAATTTTTTTGCTGTTTGTTCTGAAAAATCAACGAATTTCTTACCAAATCCTCTTTTTGAAAACATTGGATCTATGCATAATGTATGTATTACCATTACTTCATTACCATTAGCTCTAAAATTCCAATTCAGTTTGCTATATTCTTTTAGCTGAATATGGTTTAAAATAGCACAGCCAACCATTACATTATTTTCAACTCCCACATACAATGTTCCATGATTTATTGCAGTTTCTGCATCCATCCGAGTAGGATACAAGCCTTTTTTCCAATTTGTGTAACAGATATTGTTTGCTTCATAATCCAAAACATCATTATATATTTTTTCAACGTCGTCAATATCAGCCATTACAGCTTTACGTATAACAAAATTCATTATAAAAACACCTCTCTCCATTTAGCTTTTATAAATTTGACTTTTCTGTATAAAATTCAAATTATCTTTAGTTATCATAAATTTACTGATATCTAAATATCGTGGATTTAAAGTTACTGAACTTAATAAGAATAATGTGAACTATTTAGACTTGTTAAGCCAATACATAAATAAGACGGTAGAAAACATAATCGACAGTATTATTAATGATACTCCTATAATACCCAAGAAAAAAGTGTAACCTGAAATAAGTTCAGGGGGTGTTGTCCATACAGTAGCACCCGCTGGTCTCGATACATTTATTGCAATATCATGTCCTTTAAAAAGCCCAACATAAATAATTGTAATGCCAATTAAAAACAAAGTTACAGCAGAAATAATTCCTTTTATCTGTTTTTGAACCATATATTTTCCCCCTTCATTATACATATTATACCAAATCAACGTATTTTAAGAAATAAAATACTTAAACTTTATAAAAAAGAAGAACCATTTTTAGTTCTTCTTCCCTATTTTTTAATTATATTCCCTAATCCTTATCAAATTTAAACTTAGATTTCCCGCTCTTTATCCACCTAATCAATTCACAGCCTGTATTTCTTTTTTCTATAATCTGATACACCATTGCTCTTGTCCATTTATTATCTTCTTCAGCTCCAAGATCATCAATAATAAGTAGATCTGCATTCTCTAAAGCATTAAGTACTGTAAAAATACCATCATCACCAAAAGTTCTTTTACTTTGAGATATTCTTTCTGTAAGAGCTATAGCTCCAACACATATGACAGGAATTAATTTTTGTACCAAAGCATTGGCTATACATGCAGAATTTTATGTCTATAACTTTATAAAAATCTTCTACAGAAAACTCTTCATCTAATCTAGCTTTTATGAGCTGCTTAGTTTTTTTACTTGCAGATTTGTATCTTGTATTAGATTTTTTATTTAAATACTTTTGCTACAAATCTTAGATCATATTTTTGAAAAAGCTTAGAAGATTTGATTGTTTGAGCACAGCGAGTTATCAAAGATTCTTAGCTTTTTTAAAAATATGGGCTTTAGACTTGTCAAAAGTATTTATCGTGCTGGAAGAATGTAAATATATCCCG
>NZ_JAEEGC010000100.1 GCF_019207025.1 Clostridium thailandense
ATTGTCTGACTTTCCTCTTGGGTCGAAGTCTGAACCACCTTTACCTCCGCCTATTGGAAGTCCTGTTAATGAATTTTTTAATATTTGTTCAAAGCCTAAGAATTTTACAATTCCTATGTACACTGATGGATGGAATCTAAGTCCTCCCTTGTAAGGTCCTATAGCTCCGTTGAATTGTACTCTGAATCCACGGTTAACCTGCAAATTACCGTTATCATCTACCCAAGGAACTCTGAACATAATTTGTCTTTCTGGTTCACAGAATCTTTCAAGTAAGTTTTCATCCATGTACTCAGGATGCTTTTCAAATACTGGTCCTAAAGAGCTTAAAACCTCTTCAACTGTTTGTAAAAATTCTGGTTCATTTCCGTTTCTTTTTTTAACATTTTCAATTACTCCATTAATATAAGCCGTTACTCTTTCTTTTGTCATTTTAAAGACCCTCCCCATAATATATATATATTATTCATTACAATGTTTAAAATTGCATTGTAATGCTTTACATATTATATTATTCTCCAAAAAAAATATTTTTCCTTCTATTTTTTAAAAAAATTTGATAATAAAAAAATGTTTTTTTTAAAAAATGAAGGAGAAGTTGTAAATTTCTCCTTTAATATTAATCACTTTCTTTAAATGAATAAACTTGGTATTCTTCCCAAATATTTTCCAGATCTGAGAATGTAGATGATATCTTTTCTTTTTCTCTTAATCCAATAGCTATTATCAATGCATTTATTACACTTAAAGGTGCAACCAAAGAATCTACGAAGGAAGCCATATTACTTTGCGCTATTAATGTATAATCCGCTCTAGCTGCTAATGGTGACAGTAAGCTGTCAGTAATAGCAACAACTTTTGCATTTCTACTTTGAGCAAATGCTAATGACTCAATAGTTCTTGCTGCATATCGTGGAAATCCTATACCTATAACTAAATCCCCTTCAGCTACATTAATCATTTGTTCAAATATATCACTGATTCCATAACCAACAACCTTAACATTGTCTGAAATTAGGCTTAAATAAAAACCTAAAAATTCAGCAAGTGCCGTTGAACTTCTAAGACCAATAATATATATCTTTTTTGCAGCAAATATGCTATTTACAACATCTTCAAAAGTCTTATGATTTATCTTTTCAAGAGTTGCTCTTATATTTTCCATATCTGATTTTAGAACACCTTTTAATGCACTTTCTTCACTAACGAAATCGTTAGATAGTTCAATTCTCTGAACTGTAGTAAGTTTATTTTTTATTAATTCCTGAAGAGCCTTTTGTAATTTAGGATATCCAGTAAATCCAAGTTCATTTGCAAATCTAACTACTGTTGACTCACTTACTCCAACACTTACTCCAAGCTTGGCTGCTGTCATAAAAGCAGCTTTATCATAATGTTTTAAAATGTATTCAGCAATTAGTTTTTGTCCCTTACTAAGTCTAGGGAACTTAACCTGAATGGTTCTCATCAAATCTTGTTTATTTCCATCTTCCATGTTACTTCAATCCTTTCTTCCTTATCCCCTTTTTTTTGCAATATGCATGAAATATTTACTTCATTTTATCATCTATTGAACTCATTTTCAATACACCTTTCAATTGTTAATCACTTTTCTTTGTAAATATTTATTATATGCTTGTCATTTTTTTCTGTTATCCCAAATACAAGGTCGTGTTCACTTAAATTTTTATTTAAGAAATCAACAACTTTATACATTTCATCATAATAAGTAAATTCTTTCGCTGCTATTAATTCTAATTCATCTTTCATAAATGATTTTTATCAAATTATCCATTTGATAAAAATTTTCACCTCCAATTATTTTTTTTCTATTACCACTAAAAGCGGGGGATTATTGTCTCTATTTAAAAAGGAATGAACTATAACTCCATATTTATTTTTCGGAAGATTTTTAACATAGTTTAGAACAACTTCTTCTTCCTTTTTCCCTTCTTCATGACCTCTATAAATAGCTATTGTCACAAGAGCACCTTTTTCTAATACATCTAAACCTGTTTCTAAACTTCTTAAGGTTGACTGCCATTTTGTCGTTATTTCTTTATCACCTCCAGGTAAAAATCCCAAATTATACATTATACAATCTACTTTTTCCTTTATGTATTCATCAAAATTCTCATGCGAATCATTTATCAAGCAGACATTACTTTTATTCTTTTCTTTGTATTTGTCAATTGCCTGTTTTTGAATATCAAAGGCATAAACCTTTGAGAAATTCTCACCTAAAAAATCACTATCATGTCCATTTCCAAGTGTTGCATCCACTGCAATATTGAAATTAATACAAAATTCTCTTATTATATAATGCGATAATTTGCTAACATCTGTAACATATCTATACATAGTCTCTACTCCTTATACATATTATATAGTCCAATTACCGTTAAATTATCAATTTATTAAAATATATTATTTTGTTGAATTTGACTGACAAACTCTCAAAATCAATTATTGCTCATTATAATGTTTTTAAATAATTTATCTCTTCTTCAGTTAGAAACCTCCATTTTCCCTTAGATAGATTTCCAAGTTTTATAGTTCCTATTTGTATTCTTTTCAAAGTTAACACAGGATGACCTATAGCTTCGCACATTCTCCTTATTTGCCTATTTTTACCTTCATGGATTATTATTTTTACCTCAACGCATTCTTTACTGCTTCTTAAGACTTGAAATACTGCTGGTGCTGTAATATATCCATCTATATCTACTCCATTTCGGAACTTTTCTATATCTTCTTTTAATGGTATTCCTTTAATGACTGCTATATAGGTTTTTTTCTTTTCTTCTCTTGGATGTATTATTTTATTATAAATCTCTCCATCATTAGTGAGAAGTATTAAGCCTGAAGTATCATAATCTAGTCTTCCTATAGGATAAACTCGTTCTTTTACCTGTACTAAATCTATAATAGTTTTTCTTCCTTTTTCGTCTTTTACAGTAGACACGTATCCTTCCGGCTTATTTAAGGCTATATAAACCTTATTTCCTTCAGGTTTTATCCCTTTGTTATCAACAGTAATTTTATCACTTTCTCCGTCAACCTTACAACCTAATTCATTAACAACTTTATCATTTACTTTAACTCTTCCTTGCAAAATGATTTCTTCACATTTTCTTCTTGAGGCCACTCCACATTTAGCCATATATTTCTGCAATCTTTCTTTCATGGTTATCACCTTTCCCAATTTCCCAATTATATGCACGATTTCCTACTATACTAATTTATAATTAAATTATCATACATGCAAGTCAAATTTTAAAAATTTAAGCAATATAACTTTTATATTATCTAAAAAAAGAAAGCATAGGCAAACCTAATCTATATTTTAAGTCACCTATACTTTACTTTTATTAATTAACTATCTTATTGATTTATTGTCTATTTCTCTCTTAATTTCTTCTGCTGTTAACCCATCCGCAATTATTTGAGGAACTTTAGTCTTAGTATCCTCATACCCCATAACATTTACACTTCCGCCTGTTACAACAACAGCATCAAATTGATCATAAAATTTCGAATTTTCTATACTATTCATCTCAAATTCACGTACACTATATCCTTGATTTGACAGATACTGTTCAACATCTCCTAAACCTTTTTCAACTGCAACTTTTTTCACATTCAACACCTCCAACATTATTTTTCACAAAAACAATAAAAGTAATTCATAATTTTTTATTAAAGGTATCTCATAGGTTTACTATAAACTTCTATCAATATCATTAAATCCATCTTTAAACCAGTGTTGAATTGATTTATAAATAGCCCTATCCTCTCCTTCAGCCTCTGAATATGTTTTTAACTTTTTATATCTTGTTATATTCATCGCCAAGTGATTAATAGCATAAAAAGTTATATTATCTACAGATATATTAGGCCTAATAATATCCTCTCCTCTATTACAAGCACTAGTTGATGAAAAATTTATCAGCCTTCTACAATTAAAAGGTCTTACTTCATATATGGAACATGTATTGTCACTGGATAAGAAAATACACGGTATACGTTTATCGCTAAATGATTTAATAGAATCATTTACATTATTGTTTTTAAGTAAATCCTTATATGTAGGCAACTCATTTATAGTCTCTTTTATTTTATTATTAAGATTAAAAATTTCTTCTTCACTAAAGTTTTTTAATAAATACTCTCTTATTAAATCAGCTTCAATAACTGTACAATCCATATATATATGGCAACAATTACTGCATCCTTTTTGACATGAAGCATAGTTTAAAAAAGGTCTTGTACCCTCTTCTCCAATTTTATATAAATATTTAATGTATTCTTTTCCCTTACTAACACTTAATTCCTTATTCAAAATCTCTTTTAGCAAAAAGTTAGATATATGATTATAAAGTTCATTAGTCTTTGTATAATTAAAAATAATCTCTCGATTTTCATAATTTTTACCTAAAGTTTTATACTGAAAGTTTTTATTTAAACAACATTCTTTATACCTCAAGCCACTGCCGCAGATACACTGTTGATTAGGCAATAACTTAATTTTTTTCTCACTACTATATAAGTTTTCTTTCATACGTCACCTCATAATATAAAATATTTTATATCATATAAACTCTACTATTCTTAGATATTTACTGTATTCTGAAACTTATTTTCCAGAATATATACATTCAAATACATTTATATTATATCAGTGATACTATGTATTTTAAAGAATATATAGAAAACTAAACCAGACTCTTAACTTATACTATGAGAATCATTGGCAATGTTTAAAAAATATTTAGCTTGTGTTAACTGTTACCAATAAATATTTTTTATAAGTTAAGTGTCGGTCTTAAATGCCTATAAATTTATTCTTCTTTATCTAACTTTTCTCTCATATGAGCAATTTCATCTTCTGTTAATCTTGTCTTCTTCATAACTTCTCCCATGCACACACCTTTAGTAAATAACTCTTGAGCATATTCTTTGGTTTCTTTATACCTATTGTCTTTATAGTTATCATTCATACTTTTTTCACACTCCTTTCAAGATTATTTTTTCTTATATTAAATTTTAATATTCTTTACTTACAAATAAAATTGAATAAAACTCTTTAAATTTTTATTATGCAGGTATACGCAATTGTTATAAAAAAACAAGCTTGAAATATTTATCTATTTCAAGCTTGTTTTTTCTATTAATCATTATTCAACTTCCTGAATACTTATCTGCCTAACGTGTTTTGTATGGCTCCATTCTTTATTATTTTTGTCCATTATTCCTTGAATTGTTATTGGAATCCAAGTCAATGTATATATACCATATAATAAATACCATACAAATATTTTCAATGAACGCTTTCTATCAATCATACCTATTATAATAATAAATATCGCAATATAAGCAATAGTAGCAAAAATTGTATATTCAAACGTTGGAGTTACAGATGCATTCATATTTTTATCCATAGTAATGGCCGATAAGTGATATGCACTTAAGACTTTAGGATATTTATCTCTCAAAAATGCGAAAACTTGCAAAAATACAACTATGTTTAAAGAGTACAAAGTGAAAGCTGCAAACATTTTTTTAGATAATTTTGACTCTAAAACCATAACCAATGGTGTAAATAAAAATTGACATATGCTAAATATTATCCACACATTTGGATTACTGATTAATTGATTCATAGTAGGTATTCCTAAACCAGTACTATTATTCTGAAGTAATGTTAATACTGCTGAAACTCCTATAAATAAGGTTAGATAAGGCTGCATTGTATAAAGAGCGCAATCCAACGCCACAAAATTTCTTTCTTTTATAGCCTTTTTCATAAGCTTCAAAAAAAATCTTGATGATACATCAGCAAAGCCTTGCATCCATCTCTTTCTTTGATTCCATGACTGTTTTAAAGTTAAAGGTTTTTCATCATAAACTACAGCGTTATGAGCCCAACCTACTTTATGACCATTAAGTACCAATTTACATGTGAATTCTAAATCCTCTGTAAGACAAGTAGAACCCCAACCAAGTTTTTTTAATATTTCTGTATCTAAACAAAAACCAGTACCACCTATTTGGCTAGACAATCCTAAATTTTCCCTACCTAACTGAAACAATCTATTAGTTGCCCAGAATGATATAGAATAGGATTGAGTTATCCAAGAATCATCTGGATTTTTACTATCTATGTAACCTTGAACAACTTTATAACCTTTAAGTAACTTATAATTCATTTCCTTAAGGAAATTTTTCGAAACCAAGTTATCTGCATCAAAAATAGCTATAGCATCATACTGAGTATCCATTCTAAAGATTATATCAAACATCCATTCTAATGCATACCCTTTTCCCCTCTTATCTGGAACTTTTCTTTCATATACATTTCCGCCGTGCCTTCTAGCAATATCAGCAGTCTCATCCGTACAGTTATCTGCAATAACAAAGATATCATATAGCTCTTTAGGATAATCCAGTTCCTTAAGACTATCTACAATTTTACCCACAACCATTTCTTCATTATGCGCTGCCACTAATAATGCAAATTTCTTTTGAAGTTTACAGTTATCTACTTCCCTATCATCTTTTTTGTAGAAACCAAACAAAGAAAGCATTAAGTAGTACATAGTTATTGTAAAGACAGATATTTGAAAAATAGTTATAGACTTAGTTGTGATACCTATAACAAAACTGACAATAAATTTTAAAATAGACTCTTTCATTAAAAAAATCCTTTCTTTTATATTATCTATTAGTTATCTACTATATATAAAATATCGTATATCATAATACCACAAATTTCTCCTATTAAGGTGTATGTCGCAATTTTCTGATTATTAATTTTTATTATATTTATTATATTGTATAGCATTTTTTTATAGTTATTTATTTTAATATCAATAAAAACTATACTTTCAAATATACCATTATGCTATAATTTATTTAATAATTCTTTAGTTTATTTAATTAGTTGGTCTTCCATATATTAATTTAACCAAATATTAATAATAATATAATTATGTTATTAAGTTTATTTTGAGAGGATGATAACAAGATGAAAAATTTAATTGATTGCAAAGGTTTAAAGTGCCCTCAGCCAGTTATTAATACAAAAAAATACTTTGATTCCATCCAAGAAGGTCAAGCTACTGTAGTAGTAGATAATGAGGTATCTAAAAACAATGTTGCTAAGTTCGCTGAAGGTAATGGATTTAGCTGCAACATTGAAGAAAAAGAAAATTTATACTATATTACTATTACCAAAGGAGCTTCTTGCAAACTTATGAGTTCAGATACCAAAAAACTTACAATTGTTATTTCAAATAATAGAATGGGTCTTGGCGATGACACTTTAGGTGCAACCTTAATGAAAAGTTACCTATATGCTCTTTCCGAAAGTGAAAACTTGCCTTCAGACTTGATATTTTTAAATGCCGGAGTTAAACTTGCCATAAAAGGCTCTGACTGCCTAGATAGTATAAATAAACTTTCAGAAAAAGGTGTTAATATATTAAACTGCGGAACTTGCTTGGACTTCTATGGCCTAAAAGAAGAACTGGCAGTTGGCGAAATTACTAATATGTATACAATAGTAGAAAAAATGAACTCATCAGATAATACTATAAAACTTTAATATAAAGAGACTGTCCTAAAACTAAGTTAATTTTAGGACAGTCCCTTTATATTAAATCTAATCCATATATATCTTCTCTTCTATGTTTAAAAACAGGTATTGCTTCTCTAACTTCTTCTATATAATCAAGATCTATTTCTTCTATAATTATACCTTCATTCTCATCTAATTTATTTATAATGTTTCCCCAAGGATTAGCTACTAAAGAATTTCCATAGGCTACATAAGAATAATTCATATTTCTAGCCGGTGATATTCCCGCTACATATATTTCATTATCTAAAGCTCTACTTTTAAATAAAGTTTCCCAATGAGCAGGTCCCGTTGTCATATTAAATGCAGCAGGAACGAATACTATCTTAGCTCCTTTTAGGGCCATAATTCTGATTAGCTCCGGAAATCTTATATCGTAACATATTGCCACACCAATTTTCCCATATTCAGTTTCAATAATAGTTATATCTTTTCCTCCAGTTAATACTTCTGATTCTTTAAAAGATATTTTATTCTTTACATCAATATCAAATAAATGAATTTTTCTATGTTTTCCTACCAAAATTCCTTTGTTATTAAAAATAAATGAGGTGTTATATACTTTGCCTTCATCATCTAATTCTGGAATTGAACCACCAACAAGATAGATATCTTTTTCTTTTGCAACATCAGAAAGCATATTTATAGTTTCTCCATTTTTAAAACCCTCAGCATATTTTCTAAAATTTTTGTTATCATACGGACAATTAAACATTTCAGGTAATGAAACAATCTTGGCTCCCTTATCTGCAGCTTCGCATATCATCTTTCTTGCCTTATCTATATTTTCTTTTTTAGAATTCTCTGTAACCATCATCTGACATAAGCCTATTTTAAATTTTTTCACTTTTGCCCCTCCTATCTAACACCTTTATTATTCTAACCTAATTCATATAAGTATTATATCATCTTATTTAACACCTAGTTAAGAATAAAAGTAAATAATATAGATTCTTTATACTAACTCATTTTTGGGGTTGCTCATATTGACATTTACCTATACTATTATATACTATATGAAGTAAAACATTAGATTTTTAAATTAACAATATAGAGAATAGAACTAGAAATTAAGCTTATCCCAAGGTATATACTTAAAACATTTAACGTACTGAAGGTTAATATAGGATTCAAGACCAGAAACTTAACTTATACGCAGGGAGATGTTTCCAAAACTGAAGGCACATATAAAAACTTTTTTATCATTATTAGCTCAGCATTTTAGAAAATCTTAGAATCTCTGATATGTTTGAGGTACGAGTTTATCAGAGATTCTTAGATTTTCAAAATGCTAAGCTTTAGAATGATTAAAAGTTTTTATAGTGCTGAAGGTTGGAAACATCTCCCGGAGTGTAAGTTAAGCTTCGACCGTGCACCCCTATATTAACCTCAGGATAAGCCAAATGTCGTCGGTACATCTCTATAAGTTTAAAATAAGAGGAGATAAATCATGAAACAACATTCACTTTCAAGAACTGAACTGTTAATAGGTAAGGAAGCTCTTCAAAAACTATCCAATAGTAAAATCGTAGTTTTTGGACTAGGTGGTGTAGGAAGTTTTACACTCGAAGCTCTAGCAAGAGCTGGTGTTGGCCATCTAATATTAGTAGATGATGATACTATTTGTTTAACTAATATAAACAGACAAATACATGCCACCTTTGAGACAATCAGTAAATCAAAGGTACAAACTTTACGTGATAGAGTTTTATCTATAAACCCTAAATGTAATGTTGAGATTCATCAAACTTTCGTAAAGGAAGACAATATAGAAGAAATAATTCCTCTAGACGCCGACTATGTTATAGATGCTATAGACACTGTTTCTTCTAAGCTTTCATTAATAGTTTGGTGTAATGAACATAATATAAATATTATAAGTTGTATGGGTACCGGGAATAAACTTGATCCTACTAGATTTAAAATTACTGATATATATGATACTAAAATATGTCCATTAGCAAAAGTCATGAGATATGAACTTAGAAAAAGAGGCATCAAAAGCTTAAAAGTACTTTATTCTGATGAAATGCCTATTAAACCGAAATTAGAAGAAGTTATTACCTGTAAAGAAGGTTGTGTATGCTCAGGCGGAACAAAAAAATGTACTGCTAAAAGGCAAATACCTGGAAGTATATCTTTTGTACCTCCTGTTGCTGGTATGATAATCGGCGGAGAAGTAATTAAGGATATTATTAGAGAATATCTATAGAGTTCCAAATTGGAACTCTATTTTTTTATATATTAACATCAAAATTTCTCTAATTAAAATTTTTACTTTAAAAAATTATAAATTGATTTTTGTAGTAAGTTTGTTATTTTAACTCACAAATTCTTTAATTTTAATAAATAATGGTAACAAAGTTATTATTTATTAAACTTTTTTGCAATTTACAATTCAATATCTTGTAATTGTAATAGTATACACTTTAAAATGTTTAAAATATAATAAGAAAATATAACTCTATAATTATATTTCACTGCAATTTTCTCTTTATTTTGAAAATTAGGTTGTTAAATTCTCCTTAAATCGTAATCGTTATTTTTTAATCAAAGTTTCTTGTCGAATTTTGTTTGTAAATTTCCTTCATTATTTCTTGTTTCAAATTTAACATTGTTCATTTTTTAATTTATTTTAGCGTTTTATTAATTTTTTTCAAAAAACTACTTATATTTTTTGAAAATCTTTGATATAATTTAGTTGCAGAGAAAAAAACTTTACATTCAAAGGGGGTATACCTTAGTGTGTTCAAATAACTTAAAAGAACAATATTTCAAAGAACTTGGTGAATTCATTGACAATCTTTCTGAAAAAGAAGGTGCGTTAATAGCTGTACTTCATAGGGCTCAACATATTTTCGGATATTTACCTCAAGAAGTACAAAAATTTGTTGCAAAGAAACTTGGAGTTCCAGTTGCAAAGGTTAACGGTGTCGTTACTTTCTATTCTTACTTTACAGAAACACCAAAAGGTAAGTATGTAATAAATGTATGTCTTGGAACTGCTTGCTTCGTTAAAGGTGCAGGAGAAGTTCTTGAAGAATTCGAAAGAAAATTAGGCGTAAAAATGGGAGAAACCACACCTGATGGGAAGTACACCGTGCAATCTTTAAGATGCGTTGGTGCATGTGGTCTTGCTCCTGTAGTTACTGTAAATGATAAGGTTTACGGTCACTTCACAAAACAAATGGTTGATAAAATTTTAGATGAGTATAATGAATAGGGGGTAGCAGCATTGAATAAAATCAATTCTTATGAAGAGCTCCAAAAACTTTCTCAGGATTATTCAATAAAGTTAAAAATGAGAAAATCTTCCCATGAGGAAGAGGTCGCTGTTGAAAATAAAAGATGTGAACGTTTTATAACTGTTTGTGGTGGAACAGGATGTAAATCTTCTGACAGTGATAAGATTATTGAAAATTTACAGGCTGAAATAGACAAAGCTGGATTATCCAAAGAAGTTACAGTAGCTGTTACTGGATGCTTTGGATTCTGTGAAAAAGGACCTATAGTTAAAATAAGTCCTGATAATGCATTTTATGTACATGTTACACCAGATGATGCAGCAGAAATAGTTAATGAACATTTATTAAAAGGTAAAATAGTTGACAGACTCCTTTATGAAGAACCAACTATAAAAGAAAAAGTTAAAAGACAAGACGAAATGTCTTTCTATAAAAAACAACAAAGAATTGCTCTTAGAAACTGTGGTTTAATAAATCCTGAAGATATAACTGAAGCAATTGGAGAAAAAGGTTATTTAGCACTTGGAAAAGTTTTAACACAGATGACTCCAGATGATGTTATTAAGGTTATGATTGATTCGGGCCTAAGAGGTAGAGGAGGCGGCGGTTTCCCTACAGGCAAAAAATGGCAATTTGCTAAAGCATATAAATCAGATCAAAAATATGTAATCTGTAATGCTGATGAAGGTGATCCAGGTGCATTCATGGATCGTTCAATACTTGAAGGAGATCCAAACAGCGTGCTAGAAGCTATGGCAATTGCAGGATATGCAATAGGAGCTACTAAAGGCGTTATATACATCAGAGCTGAATATCCTCTTGCTGTTAACAGATTAATGATAGCATTAAAGCAGGCTAAAGAACTTGGCCTTCTTGGCGAGAACCTTTTTGGAACAGGATTTGACTTTGATATAGATATAAAATATGGTGCTGGTGCTTTCGTATGTGGTGAAGAAACAGCTTTAATCCACTCAGTAGAAGGCTGCCGTGGTGAGCCTACAAATAAGCCACCATTCCCAGCAGAAAGTGGACTTTGGAATAAGCCTACATGCGTAAATAACGTTGAAACATATGCTAATATTCCAGCAATAATAAATAACGGTGCTGACTGGTATAGTTCAATCGGTACTGCTACTTCTAAAGGTACAAAAGTTTTTGCTCTTGCAGGAAAAATTAACAACGTTGGTCTTGTAGAAGTTCCAATGGGTACTACCTTAAGAGAAATAATCTACGATATCGGTGGAGGAATTAAAAACGGACGTAAGTTTAAATCAGTTCAAACTGGCGGACCTTCTGGTGGTTGTATACCTGCTGCAGACTTAGATATTGCAATAGATTATGAATCCTTAACATCGATAGGATCTATGATGGGTTCAGGTGGAATGATAGTTATGGATGAAGATAACTGTATGGTTGACATAGCTAAATTCTATCTAGAGTTTACTGTAGAAGAATCTTGTGGAAAGTGTACCCCATGCAGAGTTGGAAATAAACGTATGCTTGAAATGTTAACTAAAATAACTAATGGACAAGGTACTGAGCAAGATTTAACAAACTTAAAAGAATTAGCACAAACAATAAAAGATACCTCACTTTGCGGTCTTGGACAAACTGCACCAAACCCAGTATTAAGTACAATGAAATACTTCTGGGATGAGTATACTGCTCATGTATATGATAAGAAATGTCCTGCAGGTGTTTGTAAGAACTTAGTTAACTATGAAATTGTTGAAGATAAATGTATAGGATGTACTAAGTGTAAGAGAAATTGTCCTGCATCATGTATTGAGGGTAACGTTAAAGAAGCACACAAAATTGATCAATCTAAGTGTATCAAATGTGGTGCATGCTTCACTGGTTGTCCAGTTGATGCAATAATTAAAAAATAATGCTGGAAAATTTTTAAGAAAGAGGTGGACGTTTTGAGTTTAGTTACTCTTACTATAAATAACAAACAAGTACAAGTAGAACAGGGATCTACTATACTACAAGCAGCAAAACTACTTGAAATTAACATACCAACATTATGTCATTTAAAACTACACGATGGATCCGAAAACAAACCTGGCTCCTGTAGAGTATGTGTGGTTGAAGTGGAAGGAAGAAGAAACCTAGCTCCAGCCTGTACTACTCCTGTATTTGAAGGAATGATTGTAAAAACAAATTCTATAAAAGCTATAAAAGCTCGTAGAACAGTGGTAGAGCTTCTTTTATCAGACCATCCACAAGACTGCTTACTTTGTGAGAAGAATACTAATTGTGAACTTCAAAAATTAGCAGCTGATATGGGTATACGCGAAGTTAAATACAAAGGTGAAATGTCTACTTATCCTAAAGATCTATCTAGTGCTTCAATTGAGCGTAATTTAGATAAATGTATCTTATGTAGAAGATGTGAATCTGTATGTAATGAAATACAAACAGTATCTGTTTTATCAGCTGTTAACAGAGGTTTTACTACTGTTGTTTCCCCTGCTTTTGGTATGCCAATGGTTGATACAAATTGTACTTTCTGCGGTCAATGTGTATCTGTTTGTCCAACTGGTGCGTTAACTGAAGTTAATAATACTTCAAAAGTTTGGGATGTATTAAACAATAAAGATAAGTTTGTTATAGTTCAAACTGCACCTGCTGTAAGAGCAGCTCTAGGTGAAGAATTTGGAATGGAAGTTGGAAAAGCAGTTACAGGTAAAATGGTAGCAGCACTTCGTTCTCTTGGATTTGACAAAGTTTTTGATACTGATTATGCTGCTGACTTAACTATAATGGAAGAAGCAACAGAATTAATGGGAAGAATCCAAAATGGCGGAAGACTTCCAATGCTTACAAGCTGTTGTCCTGGTTGGATAAACTTCTTCGAGCATGAATTCTCAGATTTACTAGATGTTCCATCTACTTGTAAATCACCACAACAAATGTTTGGCGCAATGGCTAAGAGTTATTATGCTGAAAAAATGAACATAGACCCAAAAGATATGGTTGTAGTTTCAGTAATGCCTTGCTTAGCTAAAAAATATGAAGCAGCAAGAGAAGAAATGAACAACGATGTAGATATAGTTATAAGTACTAGAGAGCTAGCTAAAATGATAAAAGAAGCTGGAATTCATTTTGAATCCTTAAAGGATGAAGATTTTGACAGCCTTCTTGGAGAATCTACCGGTGCAGGAGTAATATTCGGCGTTACTGGTGGAGTTATGGAAGCAGCTCTACGTACAGCATATGAATGGATAACTGGCGAAAAATTAGATGATGTAGAATTTACAGTTATTCGTGGCTTTGATGGAATAAGAGAAGCTACAATAAAAATTAAAGATTTAGAAGTAAAAGCTGCTATTGCTAGCGGACTTGGAAATGCTCGTAAACTTCTTAATAAGATAAGAGCAGGAGAAGCAAATTACCAAATAATAGAAATCATGGCTTGTCCTGGTGGATGCATAGATGGAGGCGGTCAGCCATATGTACACGGCCACTATGATATCTTAACTAAGAGAGCAAATGCACTATATGAAGAAGATAGAAATAAACCTTTAAGAAAATCTCATGAAAACCCTGCTATAATTCAGACTTATAAGGAATACTTGGGTAAACCAAATAGTGAAAAAGCTCATAAGCTACTTCACACTCATTATAGTTGTCGTGAATGTTAATTTGTTTAGCCCTAATCCCTAAAACCCTAAGAAGTATTAGGATTATTTAACAAAAGGGTGTCTCAAAATTATTTTGAGACACCCTCTTCTAATTGTTTTAAAGATAAGTAACCGTAACCTTTTTCCCAAGCTCCTCCATGACCTTACACAATTCATCTATAAGCTTTAATTTAATACTAAAATCCGAAGGAAAATTCGGATCTTGGTGTGCAGGATTCACAGCTCTTCCTACCCAAAGGTTTAAATGAGTACACTCTTCTATTAATACTCTTCCTAAAGTTGAAACCCCATCTTTACCATGAAAGTTAACAGTTTCATAATCTAATGAAAAAGGCCCAATATACTTCTTTATTTTTTCTAAGACTTTAGTTAAAGTCAAGACCCCTTCAGTGATTAAATCTATGCCTTCCATTTCCGCTGTTGGAGGTATATCTTTATCTAAAAAATCTAAATTCACTTTAAGTTCTCTATTAAGTTCTCTCTCTGCAATATTAGCTGTTGTTCCACCACATATAATCTTTTTGCCTGTACATTTCATAAAATTTTTCATAGCATAGCTATCTTCATCTTTGTTTTTTGGCGGTCCTATAAAAATATTTATATAGGATGGTCTTCTTAACTTTATAGTGACCACTGTAGCATCGTCTCCTGGTTTTTTATCATATAAATCCCAACAAACCCCCAATAAATCTTTAGTAAAACTTTGAGAACTTAACTTTTCTTTCGATTTCTTTTTTAGATAATTTTGAACATCTTTCCACTGCCATCCTAAGTTCAATATATCACCTAATCCAGCATGGATGACACCGTCACTTACTACTGTTAAAATATCCTCCTCTTGTAATTTTATATTACTTTCTGTAATTTTCCTTTCATTTATATTTAAATGTTTTTTATCTATGTGTACTGCTTCCCCTTTACTCATCATAAATATAGGAGGATTGTGATATTCTGCAATATAAGCCTCTCCATTATCATATATCTTAATTAAAGTAAATGTAGAATAAGCTATATTTCTCACTTTACAAACAGGTAATGTATTTGCTATTGTATCCACGGTTTCATATATATCTGCGCCCTCTTTAAGCATAGTTCCTGCTATTTTCGAAGTTAACGTAGCCAGTATATTTGCCTTTACACCACTCCCAAGTCCATCAGCCATAACAATAATAGTACACTTGTCCATCCTAATTACATTTACCATATCCCCTGGAAGTTCTTCTTTATGTTTTATTAGAGTTCCGTAAGCCACATCTATAAAATATTCCATTAAGTTTCTTACCTCCTTTTAAAAACAAATTATTGCTACAATATAATATCACTTTCACCTTCAACAATCTTTTTAAGCTTAGTTAAGGTTATTTTTGTCTCTGCAGTAGTTTCCCCTAGAAGGCTAGCTATTTCTTGTGCCACTCTCATCTGCTTGTCAATTACTTGTTGTGCAGCATTTATAGTATTTTCCTTAAGTTCAATTAATTGCTGCTTATGCTTTTCTTCTTTAGTTATATCTACCATTGCTACCATAACTATATCCTGTTTTGGAAGATATATTGCAGTTTCAATAAAATCTAAATTATACTTAGGATAAGAAACCTTTTTACTTATTATGCTTTTCCCAGTCTCCTTTACATATCTAAAATCATCATCATTAATTAATATTGATATAGGCTTATTTATAACATTCTCACATTTTACCATAAAAGCAGCTTCTCCTGCCGGGTTTATATCTTTAATTCTCATATCTCCATCTAACAATATATTACAATTAAGTGTATTTTCAAATATGACATTTCTTAAGCTTTCAGCTCTGTTTCTCATATAATGAAGACACATTCCAATCTCAGCCATGCCTTCAAATACAGCTTGGGCCTTTTCTCTACAAGTGTTATATCCACATACCCCACAATTCAGTTCATCTTCTGGACTATATTTCCCCATCTCTTTCATTATTTTTGCTATTTGTTCCTCACTAGCAATATTTTTAGGAATGCTCTTATCAATAAATGTTCTTGAGAAATCTATTTTATCATCTACCTCAACACTTTCCTTACTTCTTTCTTCCGTGCATTTAATATATTTTTTTACTCTCTGTACTCTCTTATAATATCCCTTTTCACTATTAACCATGCTCGGACCACCTATACAGCTTCCTTTACATGAGCTAACCTCCATAAAAGCATTTACTACTTCTCCTTTTTCTATACTTTTAAATAATTCAATACATTCTTCTATACCAGTCACGGATATTACTTCTAAATCTTTTTTTCCTAATACTTCCCGAATACACTCTGTAATACCTCCAAAAAGAGGATAATTCCTGTCCCCTTTTAAGCAACTGCTATCAAATTGATAATCTTCTAGGCCATTTATATCTATACCTATATTATCTACCCAGTCCTTTAATTCTTCAAAAGTTATAACTGCATCTATTGTTTCTTTGTTCGAAAAACCATGTGACTCAATTTTTTTTGCAACACAAGGTCCAATAAATACTATAAAACTATCTTCACCATATGCCTTTCTCATAACTTTTCCGTGTGCTATCATAGGTGATACTATTGGTATCATATATTTAATTAAGTTAGGATAATACTTTTCTATTATATAGTTAACCGACGGACATGCTGTAGAAATATAGTTATTTATTTCACAATTCTCTATATACTGACTGTACATATTAGAAACTATCTTCGCTCCCACAGCAGTTTCTTCTACATACAAAAATCCTAATTTCTTTAATATACCTACAAATTGATTTGGTTTTACATCAAATACTCCAGCAAAAGATGGTGCTACAGTTGCCACAACTTTTTTACCACAGGTTATTGCATTCTTAACTTTTTCCAAATCGCTTACTATATGTCTTGCTTCTTGAGGACAAATACCAAGACAATGACTACATGCAATACATCTATCTTCTACAATCTCAGCTTGTTCATCCTTAAATTTAATTGCTTTTACAGGACAAGAACGGAGGCACTTATAACAATTTTTACAATTCGCCTTAGAGAAGTCCATGTATTTCATTAATTAATACCTCCTAAAACATGTTCTTTAAAGAAGCTATCTACATTATCTGTACTAACGGAATAAATTTTATTTTCTTCTTCAATAGATACAGAAACTTCTGGAGTACAGCGCCCTAAACAAAAAGCACCTTTCAATTTTACCTTGTCCTCTATTTTATATTCTTTAATTAAACTTTGAATTCTATTGATTACATCGTAAGAACCTTTAATTTGACAAGCACTTCCTACACAGACACTTATAGTTAACATAAATAATCACTCCCAATAATTTAAAATTTATAAACTCTTTTTTCTAGTTAAAATCTCAAATCTATAAACCTATCATTACTTGTTTATTTTTTATCATATATATTAATTATAGTACAGACTACAAATTAATTATAGTACAGACTACAAATTTTTTCATTAAAATCTAAACTTTTAAATATATTTTTTAAAAGTTTATTATATATCCTTCAATATTTCTAAATCTTTAATATAATTTAAATTTGTAAACATGTCTAAATTTTCACTATATTTTCGAACAGTTTCTTCTGTTATATATTTTATATTAGAATTTTTAATTATATCATAAAGCACAAGGTTATTTTCTTTTATCCCATTTTGAAAATTCTTTATCAAATCTTTTGAATAGAAAGCATAAAGCGGCTCAATCCAATTGTTATGCTTACACATTAAACCATCATAATTCCCATCCTTTATAACTTCCATTATATATCTTATGAAATTAACATTAATTTTGGGCATATCACAAGCCAAAAAAAATGCATATTTTGATTCTGAATATTTTAATCCTGTATATATTCCCCCTGCTGGCCCATAATTTCTTTCTATATCTTCAACAACCTTATATTTCAAATGCTTGAATTTCTCTCTGTTTTCTGTTACTAATATTATCTCATCAAATATTTTTTCTAACTTTTCACAAACAATTTCTATAAGTAACTTACCTTTTATCTCAATTAAACTTTTATCAAATCCCATCCTACTGCTCTTGCCACCACATAAAATAACTGCTGTACCAACTTTTTTCACATTAACTGCTCCCCTCTATTTTTAGACTTTGGTTTTATAATACCATAAAAGTCCTAAAATTTACTTATAAATATAATAAATAAACTTTAGGACTATATATACCATGTTTTGAACTAAATATTTAACCTTTTACACATGAATCTAAAAACTCAGAAAATCTCATTAAATCTTCCTCAGTATCAAAGGTTCCCTGAGCCCTTTGAGCATTTCCTCCTCCTTTTCCATTAAATTCTTTTATATTTTCTTTAAATATCTTCCCACAATTTATATCTAATGATGTTCCATTCATAAAAATTATTTTTTTATCAGCTGCAGAAGATAAAATTAATACATGTTCTTTATTATTTATTACTGATGCTATTAATTGTACATCATCAAAACTTTTATCATTATATTCTTTTAAAATTATCTTTGAGTTTTCAGCTTCAAGCTGCTTTGCCTCATTTTCCGCAAATACTCTTTTCAATTTAGCTATTTCTCTCTTTAAAGCATCAAGTTCCGAGCACTGTGTCATTACCCTATCAAATAAATTATCCTCATCAACAGAAAAATACCTATTTAATTTTGTTATTACATTATGCTTATTTTCAAAATCTGTAAATGCCCTCTTACCACATTTACAATAAATTCTAGTCATACCCTTATATCTTTCACTTTTTATTATTTTTACTATTCCAACTTCACTGGTATAAGAAACATGAGTACCGCAACAAGCACAGCAATCCATATCCTTTACTTCTACGATTCTTATGTCTTCATCAACATTTATTTGTTTTCTTAACGGATAATTCTTACATTCTTCCTTTGAAACTATAAATGTCTTGATAGGTTCATTAGCATATATGTAATTATTAACTTCCTCTTCTATTTTAGCTACCATTTCTTCACTTATTTCATTTATGTCAATATCTACGGTTACATAATCAGTTCCAAGATGAAACCCCTTATTGTTTCCTCCGTATAATCTTAAAATGGCTCCTGACAACAGATGTTCTCCTGCATGTTGCTGCATATGATCGAATCGCCTATTAAAATCTATCTTACAAAACACCTTTTTACTTTTGGGTACTTCATCCATCTGATGATAAATTATTCCATCTTTTTCAGATACATAGGTTACCTTAATTCCATCAATTTCACCAATATCTGATGGCTGCCCTCCACCTTCTGGATAAAATATTGTTTTATCTAAAACCACTAAAACTTTCCCATTTTCATTAATTATATCAACAACCTCAGCTTCACAATCCTTTAAATAGGCATCTTTATAAAATAGTTTTTCAGTCAAATTAAACACTCCTTCCACGGTGCAAATGTTATAAATTATTTTTTTACACTTCTATTTATTTTACCACATAATCACTTGTTATTCCAAAATAAACATGATGCAAACATTCCTATAATCACTACACCGAATATAGTCTCAAACATTACTAAGACACGGACCATAGTTGAGTTAGGAAGAATGTCTCCATATCCAAGAGTTGTAATAGTTACCGCACTGAAATACAAAAAATTCCAAAAAGGATACTTAAATTTTCCATTTGCTACGGACTTTAGTACTAAAGGACTATCATCTAAGAAGGATACGGAATTTTCCATAATCTTCATAAAGTAAAAACTTGTAGGATAAAGGTGGTCTTTTCCCTTAAATAGTTCTTCATAAATTATTGGATAATCTTTTATCCATATTGTTATTGATCGAACTTTTTGAAGCTTTCTACTTTCTTCTTTTCTAAATATCATATAATTTTCATTGTTATTCTTATCCAATATTTTATATAATGATACATTTAATTTGTATGTAGAGGTCATGTTATTTACATTACTCTCTTCTACATTTTCTATTTTCATATGAGTTATACCCTGCCCATTGAATAATAAATAGTAATATTCAGCCCAGTTTTCACCTAAAGGTTTATCAAAAGCAAAAAAATACATATTTTTATCCTTATCACTTCTAAGCCTGACTAAAGGCCGTTTATACTCTTCGAATGTTATTAATCTACTTATTATATTGTTAAAATCTTTGTTATATATTTTTATTTTTAGATTTTTCTTAAAAATATTCACCTTTGTGTTCATATTAATATCATTTTGAAATATAAAAAACTCCCCTGCCGATTCATTAGCCACCTTCCAGTATATTACTCCAAAAGTTACCAAAGTAAAAATATATATTCCTCCTAATATTAATAAAAGATTTTTCTTACGCATTTTATATAGATATTTAACTAGTTTCATAAATTTTCACCTTTTATTTATTTTTCTTAATTAATTCTATTAAACACGCAGCTCTAGTATTCTTAACAATCTTTATTATTCAAAAAACCTTGTGTTTTTAAGCACAAGGTTTTTCCATTATAATTCATTCATTATTTTTTTCAATATATAATCCGAGTCTATATTTTCATCCACATCGATATCTATTATTTGACTTAACCCCTTGGCCTCTCCAGTAGTATAAACAATTTCTCCACTACCTTTATCTACCTTTCTAACTACCATGGCCTCATCACCTTTTACTATTTTAGCCTTTTTCCCATTGTTAAGTTCGATAACAAAGCTATTCGTAAATTTAATCTTTTGCCCAATTTTATATTTCATTCAATCACCTTCCAAATATTAATAAAAAAGAAAATGCAAGAATGAAGCATTTTCTTTTTAAAATTATTTATTTTTTATTTTCCACTTAGTTCCTTCTTTTGAATCGATTATTTCTATGTTCATGTGTTCTAATTCATCTCTAATTTCATCTGCTCTAGACCAGTTTTTATTTTTTCTAGCATGATTTCTTTCTTCTAAAAGCTTATCTATGAGTTTTTCATCTACTTCTATATCATCTTTTTTAAACTCCTCCATTAACTCCAAAGATAAAACTTTATCAAATTCTTCTATTAACACACTTTTTTCTTTATTTGATAATTCATTATTTTTTATAACTTCAGATAATACAGTAAAAGCATTAGGCATATTCAAATCATCTCTAATTTGTTCAGCAAACTTATTCCTATATACTTCAATTCTGCTTTCAACTAAGCTTTCATCTTTCTTAGTTGAATGGATAATTGACAGTATTTTACTCTTTAATTTTCTATAAGAATTCTGTGCATCTTTTAAAGCCTCATAACTAAATATCAATTGTTTTCTATACCTAGACTGTAAGCAGAAGTATCTGTAATCTAGTGCATCAAATCCATTTTCTTCAATTTTAGAAAGCGTTAAAAAATCTCCTTTCGATTTTGACATCTTTCCACCATCAAGTACTAAAAATTCTCCGTGCATCCAATAGTTTACCCATCTATGTCCTAATGCAGCTTCTGATTGAGCTATTTCATTCGTATGATGAACAGGAATATGATCGATCCCTCCGCAGTGAATGTCAATTCTTTCTCCTAGGTATTTAATTGACATAGCCGAACACTCAATATGCCACCCTGGAAACCCTCTTCCCCAAGGAGAATCCCACTGCATTATTTGATTTTTAAATTTTGAGTTTGTAAACCACAATACAAAGTCTAAAGGATTTTTCTTATTTGAGTCTACTTCTACTCTACTTCCAGCCTCTAATTCTTCTATGCTAAGATTAGCAAGCTTAGTATAATCTTCAAATTTATCAATTTCATAATACACATTTCCGTTGGAAATATATGTATAGCCTTTTTCTTCAAGCTTTTTTATTAAATTGATCATATCTTGTATGTGCTCAGTTGCTCTACACACAACATTTGGTCTTTCAATCTTTAACTTTTCACAATCCTCGAAAAAAGCATCCTCATAAAACTTGGCGATTTCCCATACAGTTTTGTTTTCTCTTTTCGCACCAAGCTCCATCTTATCTTCGCCTTCATCTGCATCTGATTGTAAGTGTCCTACGTCCGTAATGTTCATTACATGTTTTACATCATATCCTGTATATCTTAAAGATTTTTTAAGGACATCTTCAAATACGTAGGTTCTTAGGTTTCCGATATGTGCATAATTATAAACCGTAGGTCCACATGTGTACATGCCCACTTTTCCTGGTTCTACTGTTACTAATTTTTCTTTATTCTTTGACATGCTGTCATATACAAAAAAATCCATGTTTATATTTACCCTCCTGCCTATTAAAATATACTGACTTAAAAACAAATAAAAACCACAGGATAAAAAATATACCTGCGGCTATAAAAATCTATTTAACTTATAAAAAATATAAATTTAGTGCGCAGGATATATGTGATCTCAAAATGTCAGTTAAACAATATCTACAGCAACAATAAGACATTTCGCATACCTCCTTAAACACTAGTCTTATATAAATATTACCACAAATTTAAAATAATGCAACAATTTTGTTCTATTTTTGCTATATACTATAATTCTAACTCAAAACTCACTGTTTTATATACAAAATTAAAGTTAGATTAACATTTTAAGAAGACTATATGGTTGTAATTTATATAACTTTATATTATTATAACTAAATAGGAGTATTTAGATAATAAGCTTTTTTATTAATTAATACTTTTTATTTCTTAAAACAATTTTAATAAGGTGGTGATTTACATGGCAGTTGTTAATATGAGCGAAATAGCTTATGCGGAATTTAAGGAACTTTTAACAACTAATAATATTGATGCTAAAGTTATTAGGGTTAACTTAGCCGGCATGGGATGCAGCGGACCAGCATTTAATCTCGTTTTAGATGAAGTAAAAGAAAATGATGCTGTTTCATCAATAAAAGATATAATTTTTATTGTAGACAAGGATTTAGTTAATCAATATGGAAGTTTCACTCTAATTTCTGGAAGTGAGAATGGTCAAGGAGGTTTCTCAATAGAAACTGAAATTCAACCTGAAAGTAGCGGATGTGCTGGCTGCGGCGGTGGATGTTCCTGTTAAGATGATTTCATATAGGGCTCAAGTGCCATACTTAACTACATGTTGATATACATTAAGTTTCGGCTCTAGAACCCTATATTTTATTCTAGAAATCTATTTCATTTCCATAATATATGCAGTTAAGCATTTTTTCCATCTGGTCTTTAGAAATTTTAACTGGATTTACTCTTGTGGATCCTTTTAACGAATTCTCAGCTAATATATCTAAACTATTTTTAAATTCATCTTCTGAAATTCCAGCATCTTTTAAGCATCTAGGTATATTTAGTATCCCATCAATTTCCTTAACAGACTCAGTAAAATCATCACTTTCTATAACCTTAGCAAGAGTTTCTAATTTTCTTTTTACTAGTTCATCTTTTGAATTATATTTAAGTACATATGGTAATACGATTGCATTTGCAATACCATGTCCTATATTAAACTTTCCACCTAAAGCATGTGATATTCCATGAGCCATACCCAGTCCAACATTATCAAAAGCCAAGCCAGCAATACACTGATAATTGTGAACCTTTCCTCTAGCCTCTAGTGTTTTATTTTTATATGAAATTGGCAGGTATTTGAATAGGCCTTCCACTGCTCCCTTTGCAATACATTCAGTAAAATCATCTAAATTGTTATTTATATAGCATTCTACTGCATGAGTTATTGCATCCATACCAGTTTCAGCAACTACATTATCTGGCATACTCATAGTTATATTAGGATCTAAAATAGCCAAGTCAGGGATAAATGCATTAGTTTTAATACCAATCTTTATGTTATCCTTTTTAAAGGTTATTACTGATGCCTTTGTAACTTCGCTTCCTGTTCCTGATGTAGACGGTATTGCAATAAATTTAACTATTTTTCTTTCTGAAGGTAGCTCTACGGAAAGTATATTATCAAAATTTATATTTTCATTTTCATACATTAATATCATTGTTTTTGAAGCATCCATTGGTGAGCCTCCCCCGACAGCTACAACAGTATCAGGTTTAAATTCTTTCATCTTTTCTACCCCAGATGCTACTTGCTCTGTATCAGGATTTTTTTGTATTCCAGAAATCAAACATGTTTCACAACCATTTTTATTAAATATTTTTTCTATTTTATCGATTACTCCATTTTTAATCATAGATTGGCCACCAGTAATAATCATTACACGTTTAGCATCTATATTAATTAAATACTCTAAGGCTCCTTCCCCTTCTACTATTGCTTTTCCTCCAAATGCTAGTTTTTTCATAGTTTCTTCCTCCTTACGATTATATTTATGTTTAGCTTCTGTATCTTTTTATATATTGTTCAAAATCCCATGTACTTAAGAATTTTTCCGCACTTTTGTATCCAGAATAAAATAATGCCGACTTCATTTTTAGAGACATATCAAATTGAGTAGTGTGTGCACCTAAGGTTGGTATAAATATAGTCCTCACTGCATCTTTATCTCTAATGTATATATCCTCATTTTTTTCTATCATTGTATCAATTATATCAAGAGCATAGGATATAAAATTAGTTTTTTCAGTAGAATTATTTTTTTTGTTATTGCTAACTAACTTGAAACCAAAGGTAGGACATTTAGGTATACCATACACATCAAAAATCCATATTGGAAATTTACTTAGAATTCCTCCATCTACAATAAGACTACATTTATTTTTATATGAGAGCTTAACTGGCTTAAAATAAAAAGGTATACTTATACTCATTCTTACAGCTTTTGCAATTTCTAATTCCATTGGATCAATGCCATAATGAATTATGTCATCTGGCAAAATCAACATCTTTTGTAATGTTATATCAGAGGCTACAATTTTAAGTTTTGATTTTTTATTTTCACTTACATCTTTAAATTTAACTTTACCTTTTTTCTCTAATAATTGTGCAACAAACTCTTCCAGTTTATCTCCTGAATAAATTCCTTTGTCTTTAAAAAAGTTTATAGATTTATTTATTGGTGCTACTATCTTTATTTTACTCTCATCTAAAAATTTTTCAAATTCTGTGTTCATCAATATATCTTTTAACTCTGAAGCTTTATATCCAGCTGCTAACATTGCTGCAACAATAGATCCTGAAGAAGTACCTGCTACTTGCCTCCACATATATCCCTTTTCCTCTAAGCAGCATGCTGCACCAACCAATCCTATAAATTTCATTCCTCCGCCTTCAAAAACAGCATCAACCTTCATAATTTTATCACCTCAATATAAAATATGATTTTGTCATCATATAAATAACAAGGCTTTTTCAAACTATATAATCTTAGAATAATATTTTTTCTAGGTGAGAAACTACTATAAACTATGCAACAAAGGAGGGTTATATATGCAAATTGAGGCTTATTTTGAAGGCATAAAAAACGCTAATGAGGCTGCTGCAAAACTAAAAAGCGAAGGCTTTAGCAACGCAATAGTAGACATAAATGACCACTATGAAGATTTCAACAGTGGTACTAGACCAGTATTGCCAGGCAATGAGAATGCTCCAACTCTTTCACAATTGATTTTGAATACTGGCCCTTACACAGAAGATCCTACTAAAAGACCTCTAAATGCCGCAAGTCCAATGGTAAGTGGTATGGGTGGTTTTGAAGAAATTACCGATATTAATTACAAACTTACTATGAATGTAGCTGAAAGTAATGCAGATAGAGCAAAAGCACTTATAAAAGATTTAGGTGGAAATTTGAAAGATCCAAATTTAGATTTACCACACAGACTAGAAGATATTAATCCCACTTTAGGAGATTTAGATCTTTAATAATATAGGGTTCTAAATTGAACCCTATATAACTATCTTCATGTCATTTTTTCTAATATAACTGTATTACATTTATAAAACTAAGTTTAGACAAGTACATAAAGTCCCTACTTTAATTCTAAAAATCTACCCCAAATGTCAGTATACTTTTTCTTTAAATTTACTATTTTAAAATTCTTATCTACAAAAGCGTGTGTGGTTTTTCCCTTTGCTAAAAGCTTTCCATCTCTTTCTCTTATTATATCATAATTAAAAATAACCTTAACAGGAGATATACTTTCTATAAAAGTTTTCACTATTATATCATCTTCATATTTAGCACCTTCATTATATTTACAGTAACTTTCTACTAAAGGTAGCAATACTCCCTTTTCCTCCATTTGACTATATGTAATTCCTGATTCCATTATAAAGTCGCTCCTGCCGACTTCAAACCACGGATAATAATTTGAATGATGAACTATTCCCATTTGGTCTGTTTCTACATATCTTACTTTTAATTTACTTTCACTTATATACATTTTTTTACCTACCTTTTTAAGTTATTTACATATAGTATATATTTTACTATTATAATATATTTTGTCCATAGTGTTCCATTATGAGAGAAAAAATTCAAGATGTAATCGTTGGAGCTTAAACCTTTAATCAATAATATAGAAATTTCAGTTGTAGATATCTTAGTAGAGCATAAAATTCAGTGAAATATAAGTTAGCTGTAACATAATTGTAACATTTAATTTTTACAATAAAAATATGGAAAACAAAATTATATTTTCCATATAAATATTTACAATGTTACTTTTAAAAAATTATAAAAATAAATTTAAAATACTATTATCTAGGAGGTAATTTTAATGAAAATTTCTAAAAAACCACTTGCTATTTTATCAACCATAGCAACATCTGGAATAATAGCAGCTGCTTTATCTACACCAGTATCTGCTAAACCAACAACTATAGTAGTAACTGATACAGATTCTAAAATATATGAATACAGTTATGATGATTTAAAGACATCTGCTGCTGCAGCTGTATTAGGTGATACTACTGGTGCTAAATTATATAATGATTTTATATCGAGAAAAAGTTCGATAAAAGCTTTCTATGATGATACACAAAAATCATATATAGATTTTTCCGTTGTAGCATCAGCTGCAGCTGATGCTGCAGCAAATGGTACAACTTTTGATTTTAAGTCATTTACAGAAACAGCAGCTACAGAATCACTGACAACAAATAAAGTATCTGTTGACACTAGCGGAAATATAACTACAACTGCAGGAGGCACTGCTACAGGTGGATCTACTAACACTACTCCTTCTGGAAATTCCGAAAATGACTTAAAAACAAAACTTGATAGTCTTGTAACTGCTGGAACTATAACAGAAGACCAAGAAGCTTCAATTATAGCTTTAGATCTTTTCACTCCACCTACTAATACTACAGGTGGATCTACCAGCGATACCCCTCCTTCAGGAACTTCTGAAAATAGTGCAAAGACAAAACTTGACACTCTTGTAACTGCAGGAACTATAACAGAAGCTCAAGAAACTGCTGTATTAGATGCTTTAAAACCTTCTGATAATGGTAATCCTAATGGTGGTAGTACTAGTGGTACAAGCACTACTACTGGAACTGCTACATATTCACAAAGTGGTAATACTGTAACTCAATCAAATCAAAATATTACTGCTTCTGGTACTGATCAATCTGCTGTAAAAGTTACTGATAGTGGTACTTATACCTTATCAGATTCTACAATAACGACATCTGGAGATACTTCTTCAATGGATGACAGCAGTTTCTACGGACTTAATGCCGCTGTACTTGCGGAATCAGGAAGTAAAATAACACTTTCAAATACAACCATAAATACAAGCGGGGCAGGTGCTAATGGTGTTTTTGCATGTGGTGAAGGATCTATAGTTAATTTGTCTAATATAAAAATTAATTGTACTGCCACAGGATCTCATGGTGTAGATGCAACTAAAGCTGGAGTATTAAATCTAAATAATGTAGATATAGTTACTTCTGGAGATGGTGCTTCAGGTGCTATTGCAACTGATAGAGGCGGTGGAACGATAAATGTTACAGGTGGTGTTGTTACTACAAATGGAACTAAGTCTCCAGGCATTTATTCAACAGGAGATATTACAGTGTCAAATGGCACATTTACTACTAACAAATCAGAGGCTGTAACAATAGAAGGAGAGAATTCTGTAAAAGCAACAGATTGTACATTTACAAGTAAAAAGAACTATGGTGTATTTATATATCAGAGTTTTTCGGGTGACGCTGAGGTTGGTTCTGGAACCTTTACAATGGAAGGCGGATCAATTACAGCAAATGAAGGCCCTATGTTCTATTCTACAAATACTACTGCAGTAATTAATTTAAAAGATGCAACCCTAAATACTTCTTCAGGAATACTTTTGAAAGCAGGCGCTGATCAATGGGGAACAACAGGATCTAATGGTTCAAATGTAACTTTAAATGCTGACTCTCAAAATCTTACAGGAAATGTTGAATTAGACAATATTAGTACAGCTTCATTAAGCTTAAAGAACAATTCATCACTAAAGAGTACTATTAATTCAGCCAATACTGCTAAATCAATAACAGTATCTCTTGATAGTGCAAGTACTTGGAACGTTACAGGAAATTCTTATATAACTAGCCTTACTGATGCTGATACTACATTAGCAAATATTAATGATAATGGATTTACTATCTATTACGATTCAAATAATAGTAACAATAATTGGCTTAATGGTAAGACATATACATTGAAAGATGCTGGTAAACTTACACCAATGTCAACTTCAAATTAAGATTAAAATCAATAAGTTTCATGTACAATATCTACATTTTCAAAATTAGTATTACCTAATATCAGAGTCGCATAATTTATAAAAATAGAGCTGAGATTCTACTCTCAGCTCTGGTATTTTCCTTTACTTTCATAAATTATTATAGTTACCTACCTTTATCTACATATGTTAGTATTCCTGTACCACATCCTACATCCAAAATTTTTTGATTTTCGCTCACATTTACAAAATTAATCATAGCCTTACCAAATTTTGATACAAAAGAATGTTTATTATCATATAAATCACTATTCCATTTCATTTTTTCTGCCTCCATAAATTGTTTTACTATATTATTACATAAACCTTTGATTAAGAATGTAAACTATGCTACAATCAAAAAAATAATTACTAACATGGAGGTGTTTTTTATTGAATAAGTGGGAATTATTTTTAGGTCACAAAATAGGTATGCCCGCTGAATTATTTGAAATTTTTAATACAAAACCTTCACAGATGTTTAAAAATAACCAAATAATTTATCGCCAAGGAGAAATTGCTGAAAATTTTTATTACTTAAAAGAAGGAAAAGTTCAAGCTTTTGTGAATTCTTTAGACGGTTTAGAAAAAATTTTAACAATTTATAAAAAGGGAGAAATTTTTGGAGAAGCTTCTTTTTTCGATGGCTTTCCAAGAATGTCATCAGCAAGAACTTTTTCAGATTCAGAAATTATCACTATTACTAAAGCTGATATTATTATATATTTTCAAAAGGAACCCCTTTTTGCATTAAATTTCATAGAACTTCTATCTCAAAAAGTTAGGATGCTATCGAATGAAATTGACAATATTTCATTTTTATCTGCTGAAAAAAGAATTGCCCAATATCTATTAAATAAGAATCTATATACGAATTTCTCTATTGATTGTACCCATGAAGATATTGGTAAAGCTGTAGGGGTGAGTAGAATTACAGTAAGCAGAATTTTAAACAAATTTTCTAAGCATCAATGGATTTACACTAAGTATAGAAAAATCCTAATATTAAACCAAAATGCTCTTTTAAAATTATTAGAATCATAGTTTACACTTAAATCGACTTTATTTTATTATACATTTTATCAGGTGAGTATTGTTGATCAATAACTTTATTTACACCAAAGCTTCCAATAAGTAAACCTAACATCCCAAAAGTAATAAATATTAAATAAATTAAAATTCCTACTACCCTTCTGATTTCCTTTATTCCTTTAAAGAAAAACAGTGGAAAGACTATAACCATAGTGACTACCTTAAGCAGTCATCCCATTTTTGTTAACAAAATTCATAATATTCAATAATTAGCCCTCCTTACATATATCAGTCACTTTACAATATTGCCATCTTTTGCACCAGTTGTTTCTCCCAGTCCATATTTCATTTATACTTTCTTTTGCCTTGGTCTACTATCTCCTTATCTCTTTATGTAGCATTGACTTTAAACTTTTACTATCTCTTCTGGTATTTCTAAAAAATATGAAAACAATTCAACATCAATGCTATCATTAAAATCTTTTTTAATTGGCTTAATCACGGATACTTGTCTTTTAAATCCATTAATTCCGAGTTCCTTATTTATTGTAAAAAACGCTAAAGCTAATGCAGAAGTTCTATGTACTGGTTTTTTATCTAAATATTCCTTGGAATAAAAATTAAGTTGTATGTCATCTTCAGATTCATATTCAAGGATTAACAAATTCATTCCTTTGGGACAAATTTCTTCTAAATGAGCTGTATGTTCTTTTTTCATTTGCTCAATCTGATTTTGCGATAAGGACTTTGCCCATTCGCTCTCAAATATGCGATTTGATTCTTCCCAAATGTCATGATGCCCAACTTTGTCAATATAAAAAAAATGAGTTCTCTTTTCAAAAGAGCCATAAAAACAAAACCTATTTCCTTTTTCCATTTCACTAAATTCAACACACATTGATTGATTTATTAACACCTGCTTAGATTCCCTATCTACTTTTAAAGTAATGTCTAATTCTTCTGATAAATCTATTGAAGGGAAGTCCTCATTTTGATTCTGTACATAAGCCACTATAGCCATCTCACCTAAATCAACTTCATCCCAATTAATTGTAGACATTCCAATCTCAACAAAATGTTGCAATTGCATGTATCCTTCATGCCCCATACCATACATATAGCTTGACCTTGAAGATGAAAAGGTCATTTTTTGTTTTTGAATAATTATTTCAGATATATGTATATAGTAAGAATTCAGTTCTTGACTAAAACTATTAATCATTTCCTCTCTATTTGAAGCATATTCTGGTATTTCTTCTATATCTCTTTCTTCATTAAGACAGTAAGGCAATCTATATATGGCCCATAATACATTCCGATTTTCTTCTAAAGTTATAGAAATTATGTGAATTTCTTTTCCCCTAAGCTTTACTATTTTATTTATGAGAATTTCTTTTTTAGGTAAAATCATATTTTTCTTTAAATCTTTTAAAAGCATATTTTATCTCCTCTCTTAACGATAAATAGTAACTAACTCACTATAAGAATTCACAGAACAATTTTAGCATCTTCTATTTTAATGTTTAAATAACTCTTATTAAACATATTAATCTACCTTTTTCAAAATTGATTTTTTATAAAAATAAAGATTATGATAAAATTCTTATTTAACTATGCATTTATTTTCACTTTCTTTGCTCACAATAATTTGTTATTCATTTATCATCCCCTCAAATTTTTAACCTGTCCGATTGTCAATCCTGTTTTCTCCGCAATAGTTTCTACCTCCAGAACATCTAATAAATTCTTAGCTATCCTTATTTGCTCTTCTAATTTTCCCTGATCTTTGATCTCATTAATAAATTCTAATTTTTTCTCTTTATCTCTTTTCCTCTGATTCCAGAACTCCATATATTCTGGAAAACTGCATAAGTATTCTAATCCTTCATTAGTTATACAGATCTCCATCTCCCGCATAACTCCAAACTTACCTTTATAGCCCAGTTTGTCTGATTTCACAAGTTGTTTAACTCTCCAAAATATATAGACATCTGAAATTCTTGGCTCTGTATTACCAAGAACATCGCCAACAATTCTTGCTGACTTTTTATATTCTTTATCAGTAAATTTCAATATTTCTTTATCAAAATATTCCTCACTCACACTTAACATTTCTCCATTTTTGTAACTACGCAATATAGAATTTTCTTTAGTCAATTTTCTCCAATTATCTAATAACCTTTCATGTTCACCTATTTCTATCTTCTTTGCTAGTTTAAAATATTCCCCTAATCTTTCAACTATAATTTCCGATGCAGAGTTTGCAATATATGTAAACACCCTACCTTGGTTATTTTCTATTATTTTATCAGAAACATTAATACCATAAAGATTTACTTCTTTATCTTTTAACAAATGAAGCGTATACAGCATACCACAAATTTCTCTATCGCAATGTCCATACCAAAGATACACAGCATCTTCACTATTTATTTCAGAAATGTTAGAATAAAACTTCTTATAGTTATCCTCAAGTTCGTTTTTATCGTAGTAAAAATAATCTTCTTCTTCATTTAGTTCATTCCACCAAACTGATCTATTCTTAACATCTTTCAAATTATTTATTGCCCCATTTGAAATATTATCATAAAGTGCTATAAGTTTGTCTCCATTAATGATTTTTTTGCTGATTGCTTGCTTAAAACACCCCTCAGCACTTTCAGAAAAAACTATATGAATTATTTTACTCATAATAACCTCCATCATTATCTTATATTCTGCTTTTCTCTTACTATAAGTCGTATAGTCCTTATAAGAATAAAACTATAAATGACATCGTAAATATCACTAAAGTATTCATTTTCAATCAATGTACTTAAATAAAAAAATATATCAGAAATAGTTGTAAAAACTACAATTTTAACCAATAATAGTTTATGATTTCTACAAAACTCAATATAATATCCATACATGGATAATAATACTCCGAGTATCAATCCTAATGCAATCATAATAATTCCTATGGAAATGATTCTATTTCGGTTATCCTTAATATATCTATCTTTTCAAATAAAGTCCTTTAATTGGTGCAACCTTTGCAATTTCCTTGCGAATTTCTAGTTTAATCATTATATAAATTTTAATTTTATTTACCAGTCCTGATTTTAAAAGTTCATTTGCATATTTCTTCATTACCCTTGTTTTTATTTCTTCACGGTTGATTTCAATGTTAATATGTCTACCATCTGCTATAATACAGTTTTGTTTGTATACTAACATAAATACGTCCTCCTCTTGTAACCTTGCAACATTCTATGAAATAATCATACTACATTGTCCCACAATTTAGAATAATATCCTTTATTAAACATTTATTGAGTTTGTAAAATAAAGAAGAATCTTCCATAACAAATTTATTTATTTTAGTTAATGTTCTAATTCCTTCATAAGATATTTTTTTAGTTTGTTTTCTTATTAATTTCAGCATTTTTAAATAGCAAATTCTACTACTTTAACTTAAAAACCTATAACCTTTTCTTCATAGATAACTTTTTCCTCCTTAATGCTTGAACTCCTCCAGTTATAAGATACTTGTTTTGAATAATCTATTGGAGTTCCACCTACGTCAACTGAATGCCATTTAATTATACCTTTTTTACAGTGTCTATCTTCATCCCTTTTCCAACTTCAATTACCTGTGCCTTTTTTGCATTAACAAGTTCCTTAATGTCTTGTTCATAATATTTACTACTTGGAATACTCATAAAACCGCTTACAATAAATATAAGCAAACAAATTACTATCACTGTCCTTCTTTAATGCCTTGATTCTGTTCACCGCCCTTAAATCTTTATTAAAAAACTTTAAATACACTTATAAATGTAGTCTAGTATATTATTTGTTCAATAATAATTCTGTTTTTTCTTTGTCCTTATAATACACCTATAAACTTACGCTTTGAACATATCTTATAAAAAAACTACTGAATAAAATAAAATGTTAAACATAATAAAATCCCTTTTACTTTGCCTAAAATCACACCTAAGACATGCTTTTGAAGATTAATTCTTAATAAATTGTTTCTCTTTATCTTTATTAAAAATAATTATATTTAAATTCTGCATATTCCCCTGCCGTGCCAAACCATTTTTAGAAGAAGTTTTAAAATAGACTTGAAAATTTTGTACAGATTTAGAGTGTAAAATGAATTCATTAGGAGAATTACTATAAGAATTTGTAGCAATAATAGGCTCTTTACTACTAATTTCATCTGCAAAAAAACTATCTGGAATTAACTTAATATAAAATTTCACATCTTCATCGCTAAAATTTTGAAATTGCAAATTTCCACTTAACACAACATCACCATAAGAATCTGTTTTATAGTCACAACTACTTGTCTTTCTATTATAGTCAACTGCATTAATTCCCTTTGAAAAAGTTTTTACAGTTTTAATGATAGTAGAATTTATTGATGGAAATAATATTACAAGCACCACCAAAATTATTGGCAATAATCTAATAAATTTAGGATAAATGCCATTTAAGTAATGAGTTACACCTTTATATCCTATTATGACCATAACAAAAGAGTAAATAACTGTATAGTGAAACCCTTGCGTTTCATTTGACCAAACCTTCAATCCTACCATTCTTAAAATTATATCTCCCAGTGCCACTGAATTAGGAATCTCAATAGAAAATAATAACCCAAATGTAGCTAATATTAAGAAAAACGTCCCTTTTACTTTCTTTACTTTCATATCCAATTTAATATCCCCCTGACTTTCAATGCCTTATTTTCTACATAAAAATACGAAAATAAATTCCCTCAATTTTTAAATTTATCCATTTCAAGTGCTAAATTTAATAAAATAACAATAGCTGATATTATCTTAATTTTATCTTCAATAGAACTTCTTTTAAGAAACTCTGAATTATTTGATACATCTGCTGGATGAATGTAAAGATATACGGATATAAATATAATCACCATTAAAATAATATCAATTATAACCATAAACCATTTAGTTTTATATTTTTCTTTAGTTCTAATTACAAATATGTCATAGCATACAGCAAAAACTACAAATGTTATAGTTAATTTAAAATTATCAACCTTATAGACAAATAATAGTAAACCTAAAAATATGAATGTAACAATAAAATCAAGCGTATTTGATTTCATCTATACTAAATCACCCCTGTTATTATAATGCAAATACAATTTTATTATCAGGTTGTACATTTTCAGCTTTTCTTTTAAACTCTATGTCATAAACCTCTTTTCTGATATAGAATTTAAAATAAGTGCCTTCTCCCATACTATACCTTAAAATAATTTTACTAATCTTTGCTTCTTTTAAGTCAGAGTCTATATCTTCTTTTTGTTCTTTAGGTAGCTGATTATAAATAATCTCTATAATTTCATTAGATATTAATTGCTTTTTTACCTGATCCTTCGATAATAAATTATTTTTAGTTTCTTTAGCTCTTAAACATTCACCAAAACTATCTGTAAAAAACGATTAACTAAATTCTTCTAAAGATAATTTATCATGAGGAATTAAAGTGTTATTATTACGAATAGCATAAAACCGTACAGTTACAGATGGTAAAACACAGAATTCCTCTCCTGCATCAAAACTCATAATAATGTCAAATGTCTGGGAAGAATATATTGTATAAGGTCTTCCCTGTGAAATTTATGATTGAAAAGGAAAAAATCAGGTAATTCTTATTACAATTACTTTTGACTTAGTTAACATTTATTTTAAAAATGTTTGATGTTGTGTGAGTATCATCCCATATCCCTTCTATTTTATAAATGTAAATTCCTTTTTCTTTTGGTAGTTGAATTCTTCTGCCTTCTTTTACATCACTGTAAAATACAACATGTTCGCCTTCTGGTTTCCATTGTGAATCAACATTCTTATATATAGTTATCAGAATAATCTTTGGCGGTTTATTTGTTGTAAAGACATATTGAAGTGAGCCTTCACTCTTAACATCTACTGGTTTATAATATTTTAATGTTTCAACTGGATCTCCAAAAATATTACTGTTTCCTCCTGAATTTTTGTCAAACCAATTATAATCTGCATTTTTCAAAACTATTTCTTTGTTTTCATACATAATTCCAAGCTTAGGTACACTTCCTGGTGTGTACTTGTAATAATTTTTATAATATTGTTTTAATCCGTACCATTCAACAATCATAATCAAAGCCACTACTAAGATTGCTTTAGTATTTATTTTTAAATCCTTCATTTTACATACCTCAATAAGTTTTATTATTAATTACAGATATAAATTTAACATTTATGCAATAATCATACCATATTATTCCACAACTTAAAACAATATTATTACTAAAGCTTTTAATTTAAAACATAAAAAAAGTGAAAAATAAATATTACTTTCCCTTATCATCAAATATCTTGATAACCTCTACTGGAAATGACTATCCTTGCCTATTTTCATTACCTTTCCAACTTCAAATACCTGTGCCTTTTTGCATTAACAAGTCCCTTGAGGTCTTATTTATAATATTTGCTACTTGGAATACTCATAAAACTAATTACAATAAGTATAAGAAATCAAATTATTATCACAGTCCTTCTTAAAGCTTTAATTCTGTTCACCACCCTTAAATCTTTATTAAGAAACTTTAAATGAATACAATATTTTTTTAATCTCTATCTTAATTATATTGCTTAAAACTTTATTTATATCTTTCATGATTGTCCACTATATATTGCTATTTGGGTACAGTTTATAGAAAACATATAACTATAATTTATTATTGGTCTTTTCACTTATGTAAATATCTAGTGCTCTAATCCCTCTTTTAGCAAGTTTTACAAATAACACGAATCCATAAATCCCACAACTTAATAAGACTAAAACGATTATTAGATTAATAATCGTAGCAATACCAGTAGCATAATTAATTTCCATTTAATCTTCTCCTTTCTGCATTAGCAGTCATATCATCATAAATAAGCTATTGTATTTATACTAACTTTTTTTAATTGACACATCGTTTTTAGCTAAATCCATAAGCAATCTATCTAAATCTTTCATATAGATTGCATCCAAATATATCGAATCATCCCTTTATAGATTTTTAATCCGTTACCATGAATTTTTATATAAGCTTATGAAGATAGTGTTAGCTCATTAATGAAAATTTGATGTAACTAAAAAGTTTGTACCGATGATTTTAACCATTTAAAAGTCTGGAGACAAACTATCTTTTAGTTATTTCTCTACCTTGAATAAAAAAGGCTAATATTCCAATAAGCATTATAATCAAGCCTAATAGTTCAACAATGCCAGAAAATGTTTTTACATTAGGTTTAATAAAAAAAATTTGTAAACAATAGAATTAGACTTAGAAATAAAAGCAAGTCATCTATATTTTTATGTTCTTTTTTACGCATAACTAATCCCTCCAATAACTGTTTTTCATATACTTTTCCTTCACACGATTGTTTTAAATTAAAATAATTCATATTATTTTGATGCTCTTGATAAGCTATTTTTAGTAATAAAAATTGCATTATATTGAGAATCAAACCCATCCTTTTCTAAATCAGAAAATTGTATCCTTATAAATTTTATTTGTTTTTCTCTCACTTTAGGTATCTCACCAATAATTCCAATTTTTAACTCTTGACCACCATATAGATTTGCTTTTGTAGATTGTGAGTGCAATGTATTACAAGATAAAAGTATCATAGAAATTATAACTAATAAAAAATAGCCAAAAATTTTCTTCATAATTAAACTACTCTCCCACATTAATAATAAGTAACCATTCTATCTGCAATTTCATTATCCTAATTTACACTTCTAGCACAGGATAAGAATTATCTGTAATTATCTGTTTCATTACTAATAGTCTTAACGGAAGAATTCTCTACTATGGGTTTCCTCCAGTATTGCCCTGTTCTTGTGTCCAAAATAACTATACTTTTTTCATCTATCTTAATCATTTGGTATGTACCAATTTCATTACTTTTATTACTGTCTAAAATGTATCTACCAAGTATAATGCTTCCACACACTATGAAAATCCCTAATATTATTAATGACAATAATATTGTGTACATATTAATCCACCTTCTTCAAAATTGATTTTTTATAAAAATAAGGATTGTGGTAAAATTCTCATTTGCTTTTTTTCTTAACAGTACCTATAGTTTCTCAAATCAATTTATCTTAAATATATGCACTTATCTTACATAAATCCTTCTGCTGTAATTTTTATTTTCTTTCTCTATGGATTCGTTTTCCTCCAAAAATATGAATAGTCCTTGTTCCTGCAATACACTTGCCTCCTTGTATTGTTCCTTTAGGAATAAAGAGTTCGTCTCCTGCATTTAGAATAAATTCTTTTCCATTCATAGTAACAGTATATTGTCCATAGACACAAACCATATATTCATCAAATTCATGTTTATGTTCTTTAGAAATTCTATCAGAATAGCATGTCCAGAAAGCCATCTGACTGCCATCTGCACCTTCAAAAAAATACCCATCAACATCCTTTGTATTCTGTTGATTACTACTAATATGATTTTTTTGATTTTTCATAAACTCTGGAAATTCCTTCATTGTAGCTCCCCCTCATATATTTTACTTTCCAATTATCCATCTATATGAACTTATAAGACATTTCTCCAGTAGATATGAAAGTTCAAAACTTGTTACTCCTAATCGTACTGCCCACTCCTCGTCTTTAATGCCTAAACAATCAAAAAGTAATTCTTTAATCTCATCTTTATTTATCAACGGTAGGTTAAATCTATTTGCTAATTTACTACTTAATATTGTTTTACCTGTAGCAGACGTGCCTGTAACTATTATCATTAAATTTACCCCATTAGACTTCCCCCATTTAATTTATTTCTTCTTATTTTATCAATAAGTCATATAGCTGAGAAATTTATATTTATTATTTATCCTTGTTCCACTTTTTAAAGTATCTGATAAAGTTTATTATGTTAGTAATAACCCCAAATAAAATTCCTATAATCATTAACATATAATTTTTCTCGTACCACCCAAAAGTCATAATTGTAACTGAAATTAATAGGAAAGCAATGACTATCTTTAACAATATATTATTTCTCATAAATCCTCCTGTAAAAAATGTTACACATAAAATTACACTTATAACACAAGATAAGAATATTATGTCTATATTATTTTGCAAATTGATTTTGCTCTTTATTATGCCACTCAAAATTTATACTAAACTATACTTTTCTTTTTTAGTACGAGGAAAATTTTCGATACCAAAGCCTGTGTTAAAACCTTTGTATATAATAATATTAAGTTGGTTAGCTATTATAAAAAGTATAGTATTTAATGCTCCAACAATACTTGGCAAATAAGAAATTTTTATATTTTTACTATATTGGTATATTGCACAGAAAATAATTCTTCTGAAAAAATTCTTTCTAAATATAACGACGAGTCAAGGTTGTACATACCAATGTTATGCCTATATAGGAAATAAGCTCATCTAAACGGGGTATATATTCTATAGTTTCTTTGCCAAAGATGTATTGAAACAGCTTAACTCCAGGGCTTCCAGTTATAATAATCATAATGAGTGGTAATAATCTGTATTTATCCTATTCCTATTGTATATAAAGTAATTTTCTTCAAATTCACTTGCATATTTATTTCTTATAACTATAGATTTCGCACTTCCTTCATTAATTTATTTTAATCATACACATTCGTCTTATTTTCAATATATTACAAATATATTATAATTATAGCATTAAAACAAATAAGTGGATAAATATTTAAAGTATTAAATTTTTTGAAAAATCAACTATATAATTATTTTCATGAAAAAAGAGCCGAGATTTTACTCTCAGCTCTTGGTTTTTTGTTTGATTTTTGGTTTGTGCATAATTCCGACCCCTACAGTGAATCGTCAGGTTTTAGCGTGTGACTACAATTATGTACTCGAACCACAAACC
>NZ_JAEEGC010000101.1 GCF_019207025.1 Clostridium thailandense
GACTATGGGTGTCTATATAGACAAACAATGAGAATACTTAATTTATAGTTCGGTATACAAATCCATATTTATGTCAAGAATTTAGCAGAGGTGATATTATGGCAGTAAAAATAAATGCTGCTACCTTTACTGGAATAGAAGGAGTAATGGTTTCTGTAGAGGTTGATATTGAGAGAGGACTACCTTGCTTTAATATTGTAGGACTTGCAGACACATCTGTTAAGGAATCAAAAGAGAGAGTTAGAGCAGCTATAGTAAATTCTGGTTTTGAATTTCCTATAAATAGAATAATAATTAATCTTGCTCCAGCTGATGTAAAAAAGGTAGGCTCATTATTTGATTTACCTATTGCTATAGGAATATTGATGGCCACAGAGCAAATAAGTTTTGAAGATTCAGACGATTTCTTGATAATTGGAGAATTATCTCTCTCTGGAGATTTAAAAGGAGTTAAAGGAGTATTACCTATTGCAATGGAAAGTAAAAACAACGATTTAAAGAATTTTATTATTCCTTTTGATAATTCAGAAGAATCCTCCATTGTAAATGAAGTGAATATTTATCCTTTTCAAAATTTGAGAGAAGTAATTTCTTATATTAAATATAGAGATTTAATGCCATATTCTTCTAAGCAATTAAAATACGACAGTGAAAGTAAAGTGGATTTTCAAGATGTAATAGGTCAAGAAAGCTGTAAAAGAGCTGTGGAAGTTGCGGCTGCAGGAAATCACAATATGCTAATGGTTGGACCTCCAGGAAGTGGAAAAACTATGATAGCACAGAGAATAGCAACTATTTTACCGCCATTAAGTTATGAAGAGGCTTTAGAGGTGACTAAAATTTATAGTGTTTCTGGAAATTTAGAAAAAAACATAGGACTTATGTACAAAAGACCTTTTAGAAGTCCCCATCATACAGTTACTTCTACAGCATTAATAGGTGGAGGAACCAATTTAACGCCTGGAGAAGTATCCTTAGCACAAAATGGAGTATTGTTTTTAGATGAGGTTCTAGAATTTAAAAGGAGTGTTTTGGAAGTTTTAAGGCAGCCTATGGAGGATGGAAATGTTAAGATAAGTAGGTTATCAGGAACAGTTACTTATCCAAGCAATTTTATGACTATTATTTCCACTAATCCTTGCAAATGTGGTTTCTATGGCTCTCCGCGAACCTGTACTTGTAGTGAATATGAAAGAAGGAAATATATAAATAAACTGTCAGGGCCTTTATTAGATAGAATAGATCTATTTACTTTTGTAAGCTCCCTTTCTTTTGATGAGATTAGGAATAAGTCTAAACATAAAGTAGAATCATCAAAAAATATTAGGGAAAGAGTTGAAAAAGCAAGAAAAATACAAAAAGAGAGATTTAAAAATGATAAAATATATTGTAATTCCCAAATGGATAGTAGACTTATAAAAAAACATTGTAAGTTAAATAATAAATCAAGCAGAATAATAGAAAAAATATATAATAGATATTCATTAAGTACAAGGGCATATAGCAGGATATTGAAAGTCTCTAGGACTATAGCAGATTTAGATAATAGGGAAAGTATAGAAGAAAGCCATATAGTAGAAGCTCTTCAATATAGAAAATTTTTGAATGAAGAAATTATTTGAAGTCTATTTTATAATACATAAAAATGTGTTATGAAACAATTTTTTTAGTTTTATTATGCATATAAGTTCATATTTTTAAGATATAAACTTATATGTATAATAAACTGTTATTTTTCAGTGATTTTCTTTTTGGGAACTATTATATCTTCGCTGTTAACGAAACAATTGCAAAAAGAACAATGAAAAGATTTTGTTATAATCTTTACAACATCTCCATTATTATTGGTCTCTTCTCGTTCACATGTACTCTCTATCATATCTCTTAGTAAACCGCATTTAGGGCAAATATCAACAGACATTAAAATTACCTCCTTAGTTCATAAAAGTTAATTTATCTGATTATATTATACAATTTATTACAATAATTATAAAGTATTACATGTATAAAAAATACATATAAGTATAACTTATATGTAACTCAATTGAGATAAACTTTTTGTCTTAAGAAAGCTCAAGGTATAATGGGCTTTCTTTATATATTGGAAAGTTTTTCATAGGTCTCTTTTAATAGAAGAGCATCTTTCTCCAGTATAGGACTTTCACAGATTATACAGCCTTTTATATTAAAGTCTTTTAAGGCTCTTAAGCAAGCAACAAAGTTAAAGTCACTCTCTAAAAAAGGAAGATGATTTCGCTCTCCTTTTTCACTATAATTTATTCCAGATAAGTGAATATGCAAATCTTCTAAGGCTAATTTACCTAATTCAATTTGTATGTATTGTAGAATCTGAGCAAAATCATCGTAACTTTTTAGCTTACCGTTATGTCTTGCATGTATATGAGAAAAATCTATACATAGTTTGCAAGTAGGTATTTCTTTACATAGAGAAACTAATTCTTCAAGACTTCCAAATTGAGTTCCTTTTCCAGTAGTTTCTAGTCTGTAATCTACACCATTAGAGGGCAATTTAAGTAAATTTTCTTTTATAGTTTTATAAGTCTCTTCTTTAGAATCTTTTAGATAAAAACCGGGATGAAAGATTAGGCTTCTGCCATCTACTTTTGAAATTCCATTAGCACCTTTAATTATTCTTTCAATAGATTGTAATTGCTTATCCTCTTCATCTGCATTTAGGTTTATATAATATGAACCGTGAGCAGAAAGATAAAAATCGTTTTCTAACTTTGTTTTTAATATTAAATCCTTATTTTTATCAGTAACGTTAACAGAGCGTACAAATGGAAGTTCCATAGCATCAAGACCAATAGATTTTAGGTACTTAATACCAGAAGAATAGTTAAATTTTTGTGAACCATCGCCAATCGGTATTCCGGATATTCCAAACAATAATTTATCCATTAAAAATCATCCTTTCTAAACTTAAAGGTATAATATTTCAAGATCATTAGGAACAATAATATTACCTTGGAAATACTTGCGGCCTTCTTCAAAATAAAGTTTCTTCTTTTTAAATATATTATTATCTTCAGTATGAATTAAGATTAAATTTTTTGCATTTAATTTAGAGGCATTTTCACAAGCATCTTTAACTGTAGAATGAAACTTTTCATAAGGTTTAAAAGTATTTCTTTGAGAGTATAAGCAAAATGCCTCATGCATTAGATAATCTACATTATAGGTGTAATCATACAATTTGTCATTGTATGGTTCATCGCCTAAAAAGGTAAAGGTTTTTCCGTTAAATAATTTTGTAGCAAAACCAAATTGAAGATGTTTTTTACTTTTAATATCAAAGAAGTTTATGTTATAACCTATTATGTTAACTGAAAAATCATCAGAAATTTCTTCAAAAAGTATTCTATTATCAATATAATCAGTAAATTTTTTTTGAAGTAATAAAGAGGATATGGTTTTAATTATATAAACTACTTCTTTATGACAATAAATATGTAAGTTGCCTTCATAATTTTCATTTAATATCTGCTGAGCAACAGCTCTAATCACCCATATTATTCCAGTTATGTGATCGTTATGACTATGCGATATAAAAACATTATGAATTCTGTTAATAGGTATATTAGTTTTCTCTAAATTTGAAAGTATTGTATTTCCACCACCAACATCTACCAAAAAATGCTCATCATTTTTAGAAAGTGTAAAACATGTGTTGTAGCATTTAGTGACCATTGCAGATCCTGTACCTAATATAACCAGTTTTTCCAATAGTAAAAACTCCTTTCATTTGATAAGACAATGTTAATGCTTTTTTATAAACAAATAATAATATAACATAGAATTAAAGAGAAAACTAGAACATTTATTATATATATAAAACATGTTGGGTAAGATGAATAAAAGTATATGATTCTGACAAGAATTTTACATAATATATCAGTATAAGGAGAAAAAAATGAATATATATGATTTATGGTTTTGCTCAGCAAAATTATCAAGTAAAATAAAAATTGAATTGGTTAAAACTTTCAATACTTTAGAGGAAATATGGTATTACAGTAATTGTGAAAAATCAAACATATATACAAAAAAAGAAGATGAGAAAATTAAATTTCATTTAAAAAAAGCATGGGATAAAGAAAGATTAGAGAGTTTATATGAGCAAATTAAAAACAAAAATATAAGCAGTGTGAATTTTTATGATAATAAGTATCCTAAAAAATTAAAAAATTATTCAGATTCACCTTCAGTGATATTTTACAAAGGAAACATTAAAAAACTTAATGAAAACTTAAATATAGCGATAGTTGGAGCAAGAAATTGCAGTACATATGGAAGAAATGTAGCAAATATGATAAGCAAAGAACTTTCTGAGCACAATATAAACATTATAAGTGGTATGGCAAAAGGAATAGACTCATATGCACATAGAGTGTGCTTAGAATCTAAAGGATACACTTGTGCTGTATTAGGTTGTGGGGTAGATGTAATATATCCCAAGGAAAATAAAAAATTATATAATTACATGTTGGAAGATGGATGCATTATTTCGGAGTTTCTACCAGGGACGCAACCTTTCAGTTATAATTTTCCAATGAGAAATAGAATCATTAGTGGCTTGAGTGATGTAGTGATTGTTGTAGAAGCAGCAGAAAGGAGTGGATCATTAATAACTGCTAGTTTAGCTTTAGAACAAGGTAAAGATGTTGTTGCAGTACCAGGATCTATTTTTTCAGAGCAAAGTAAAGGCACTAATAAATTAATTAGAGATGGAGCATATCCCTTTACAAATTTTTATGATTTATTCCAAATATTTAATATTCAATATGTAGCAGATAATAAAGACAATATTAAGAAAATAAGCGGCTTACAGAGGAAAATTTATGATATTTTAACTAACGAACCTATACATGTAGACGATATATTTAAAAGAACAAATATTGACATAAAACAATTATATGAGGTATTATTTGAATTGCAGCTTGGAAATGAAATATTAAGTCTTCCAGGAAATTATTATGTAAAAGTGGAAAGAAGGGTATGATTAGGTCAATAAATAAGGTATATTTGTTTAGATAAAGAATAGTATTTATTAAATGTAAAGAAAATATATAATTAGTACATAATTAGTTAAAAATAAGGGGGTGCAAACACTTCGGTAGATTTAGTAATTACCGGAGCACGAAATGGGACAAAAATTAGTTATAGTAGAATCACCAGCAAAAGCAAAAACCATAGGAAAGTATTTAGGTAAAAACTATGTAGTGGAAGCATCTATGGGACATGTAAGAGATCTTCCTAAAAGTCAATTAGGAGTTGATATAGAAAATGAATATAATCCTAAATATATAACTATAAGAGGTAAGGGAGAGTTACTTGATAAATTAAAAAAAGAAGCTAAGAAAAGTGAAAAGGTATACTTGGCAACAGACCCTGATAGAGAAGGTGAAGCGATTTCATGGCATTTAGCGCATATATTAAAATTAGATGAACAAGAAAAGTGTAGAATAGAATTTAATGAAATTACTAAAAATGCTATTAAGAATGCTATAAAAGAGCCAAGGCAAATAGATATAGATTTAGTTAATGCACAGCAAGCTAGGAGAGTTTTAGATAGATTAGTTGGTTATAAAATCAGTCCTATACTTTGGAGAAAAGTAAAATGGGGCTTAAGTGCAGGAAGAGTTCAGTCGGTTGCCCTTAGAATGATATGTGATAGAGAAAAGGAAATATTAAATTTTATACCTAAGGAGTATTGGACAGTTGAGTGTTCGCTTTACAAGGAAAATTCTAAGAAAAGTTTTAGCGTTAGGCTTACTACATTAGGAAAAAAGAAAATTGAAATTAGCAGTAAAGAAGAAGTAGATAAAATTATAAAAGAATTGAAATGTGGAGAATTTGTAGTAAAGAGTATAAAGAAAACATCAAAAAACAAAAATCCGCTTCCACCTTTTACTACAAGTACTTTACAGCAAGATTCTTATAAAAAGTTAAATTTTGCTACAAAAAGAACTATGTCAGTTGCACAACAATTATATGAAGGCATGGATGTGAAAGGATATGGAGCAGTAGGTCTTATAACATACATGAGAACGGACTCTGTTAGAATATCAAATGAAGCTCAAGACGTATGTAAAAGTTTCATATCAGAACAATACGGAGATGATTATGTACCTAAAGAAGCTAGAGTGTATAAAGGTAAAAAAAATTCGCAGGATGCGCATGAAGCTATAAGGCCAACGCATGTAGAAATAACACCTGAAATTGCTAAAGCTAACATGAAGGATGAACAGTATAAATTATACACTTTGATTTGGAATAGGTTTGTTGCAAGTCAAATGTCTTCTTGTATAATGGATATTACTTCAATAAATATAGTTAACGGAGAATATGGACTTAAGGCAAGTGGTTCAATTGTAAAGTTTGATGGGTTCATGAAAGTGTATGAATATTCTACTGAAGAAGAAAAGGAAGATATAACTTTACCAAAACTAGAGGAAAATGAAAATCTTATAAAAAAATCTATAGATGGAAAACAACATTTTACTCAACCACCAGCAAAGTTTTCTGAAGCTTCTCTTGTTAAGACTTTGGAGGAAAATGGTATAGGAAGGCCGAGCACTTATGCCCCAATTATATCTACTTTATTAGAAAGAAAGTATGTTGAAAGGGAAAAGAAAACATTAAAGCCAACAGAACTTGGAGAAATAGTAAATACCATATTAAGCGAATACTTTAAACAAATAGTAGATTTAGACTTCACTGTGGAAATGGAAGAAAAATTAGATAATGTAGAAGAAGGAAATGAAAATTGGAAGAAGGTTGTAAATGAGTTTTTTACACCTCTTAAAGATGCTATAGAGATAGCAGAAAAAGAAGTAGCTAAAATTACTATAGAGGATAAAGTTACAGATATAGTATGCGAAAAATGTGGGAGAAATATGGTAATTAAACAAGGGAGATTTGGGGATTTTCTTGCTTGCCCAGGATACCCTGATTGCAAAAATACTAAACCATTAGTGGAAGAATTAGATGTTAAGTGCCCTAAATGTGACGGAAAAGTTTTAGTTAAGAGAAGTAAAAAAGGAAGAAAGTTTTATGGGTGTAGTAATTATCCAGAATGTGATTTTGTAAGTTGGTTTGAGCCATCTGCAGAAAAGTGTTCAGTTTGTGGAAGTTTAATGGTTAAGAAATATAATAAATCTAAAGGTAATTATCTAGAATGTACTAATGATGAGTGCAAGAATAAGGAATATAAAATAAAAAATACAAGTAATGCTTCAGATGATAATAATAATGAATAATAATAGACAGAATGCAAAAAATAATAATAATTGTGTCGAATCTCATAAAATTACTGTTGAAATGTAATTACTATTATGTTATCATATTAAAGAATAAGAAATAATTCTAAATATTTTAAAAAGTCTAAATTGTTAGTATAATCATCTTGCTTATTTTAGAAAACAATAGAAAAAGATATACAGGTCTTATATAGCACTTAATGATTTGAAAATTTGAATTTTATATATGAAAGAAGATGTTTAAGGAGGAATAAAAATGACATCATTATTAAATAAAACAAGAATGTTAAATAAAATACTGCAAAAATCAGGCACAGAACCAGTAGTTTTTGATGATATATGCAAACTATTAAGTGAAGTATTAAATTGCAATGTTTATATAAGCAGTAGAAAAGGAAAAATACTAGGTTATAATTTTTCAACAGGTTTTGAATGTGACGAAGTGAAAGAGAAAGTAATAAATGAAAAGAGATTTCCAGAGCAGTACAATAATAAATTGTTAAATATTCATGAAACATTACCAAATTCAACAACTCACGGTAATTGCGTGTTTGAGGAAGGTAAGTCCTGTGGTATCGAAAACAAACTAACTACAATTGTACCTATTATTGGAAATAGAGAAAGACTAGGAACTTTATTGATTGCTAGATTTGATGAAGCTTTTACAGATGAAGACTTAGTTTTATCTGAATATAGTGCTACAATTATTGGACTTGAAATATTAAGAGCTAAGCATGATGAAATTGAAGAAGAAGCTAGAAAAAAGGCAGTTGTACAGCTTGCAATAGGCACCCTTTCTTATTCGGAATTGGAAGCAGTAGAACATATCTTTAATGAATTAGATGGAAATGAAGGTTTACTAGTAGCTTCTAAAATAGCGGACAAAGTTGGTATTACAAGATCTGTTATAGTTAATGCATTAAGAAAATTTGAGAGTGCTGGAGTTATTGAATCAAGATCTCTAGGAATGAAAGGTACACATATAAGAATACTTAACGAAAAATTACTTGATGAATTAAAGAAAATAAAGTAATCAAAATGGAGAATTATATTAATTCTCCATTTTTGATGTATTGAAATATTCAAATTGTATAGCATAAAATTGTAAATTTTAGATAATAATAATAACTAGAGTATAAGGTTAGTAAATATTTTATGATTATATTACATTAAATAATTTTAAATTTATCTATGTAAAATTGAAAATTATTGTTGAATAGCTTTAACTCATATGATATACTACAAAAGGTAGAAAAATACACACACTACCCAATTTATAAAATGGTGCCAAACAAGGTATTTTATAAATATGACGGTAGTGGAGGAGAAACCTAGGAGGGAAAATATTATGTCAGTTATTTCAATGAAACAATTATTAGAAGCAGGTGTTCATTTTGGACATCAAACAAGAAGATGGAATCCTAAAATGGCTCCATATATCTTCACAGAAAGAAACGGAATCTACATAATAGATTTACAAAAAACTGTTAAAAAAGTTGAAGATGCTTATAATTTCGTAAAATCAGTTTCAGAAGAAGGAAAAGATGTCCTTTTTGTAGGAACTAAAAAGCAAGCACAAGAAGCTATTGGAGAAGAAGCAGTAAGATCAGGAATGCACTTTGTTAATAATAGATGGCTTGGTGGAATGTTAACAAATTTCACAACAATTAAAACAAGAATAAAGAAACTAGAAGAATTAGAAGCTATGGAAGCAGATGGAACTTTTGAAGTTCTTCCAAAGAAAGAAGTTATAAAGCTTAAGAATGAACAAGAAAAATTACAAAAGAACTTAGGCGGAATAAAAGAAATGAACTCAACAAATATAGGAGCATTATTTGTTGTTGATCCAAGAAAAGAAAAAAATGCTATATCAGAAGCTAAAATTCTTGGAATTCCAGTAGTAGCTATTGTTGATACAAACTGTGATCCAGATGAAGTTGATTATGTTATACCAGGAAATGATGATGCAATAAGAGCTGTAAAATTAATAACAGCTAAAATTGCTGATGCTATAATTGAAGGAAGACAAGGCGAACAATTAGCTGAATAATTTAATTAGGGTAGATGAAGATAAATTCTTCATTTACCTTTTAAATTAAGTTTAAATAGGAGGAATTTACTATGATAACTGCACAGATGGTAAAAGAATTAAGAGAAAGAACTGGAGCAGGCATGATGGACTGCAAAAAGGCTTTAAATGAAGTTAATGGAGATACTGAAAAAGCTATAGAATTATTAAGAGAAAAGGGATTAGCAGCTGCGGCTAAAAAAGCTGGAAGAGTAGCAGCTGAGGGATTAGTTAAAACATATGTTTCTGAAGATGGAAAAACTGCTTCAATAGTAGAAGTAAATTGTGAAACAGACTTTGTTTCGGCTAATGAAGCATTTGTTGAATTAGCTGATAATGCTGCAAAACAAGCAGCAAAGTCAAATGCTAAGACTATAGAAGAATTAGTTGGAGAAAAATACATAGCAGATGAAAGCATAACACTTCAAGATGCTGTAACTGCATTAATTGCAAAACTTGGCGAAAACATGAATGTTAGAAGATTCCAAAAATTAGTTGTTGAAAATGGAGCAATTGAAAGCTATATCCATGGTGGCGGAAGAATCGGTGTTCTTGTTAAAGTTGAATGTGAAAAAGAAAGCCCAATTCTAAAAGAAGTTGCTAAAGATGTAGCTATGCAGGTTGCTGCAACTAATCCTTTATTCTTAAATAGAGATGCTGTAGATAATGAATCTCTTGAAAAAGAAAAAGAAATTTACAGAGTTCAAGCTTTAAACGAAGGAAAGCCTGAAAATATAGTTGAAAAAATGGTTGTAGGAAGAGTTCAAAAGTACTACAAAGAAAACTGTTTAGTAGAACAGGTTTGGGTAAGAAATGCAGATTTAACTATTGAAAAATACCTTAAGGAAAAATCAAAAGAAGTTGGAGCTCCAATAACAGTAGCTGCTTTTGTAAGATTTGAAAAAGGCGAAGGAATCGAAAAGAAGGAAGAGAACTTTGCAGAAGAAGTTCAAAAGCAGATGCAAGGTAAATAGTAACTGAAAAGAGGACACTGCGTGTTCTCTTTTTTTAAGGTATAGCCTTAATATATATGTAATTTATGACAATTTGGAGGTATAATATATGTATAATGCTAAATACAAGAGAGTTATGCTAAAGCTTTCAGGCGAAGCATTGGCAGGAGAAAAAGGGTATGGCATAGATTTTGATGTTACTAAAAAGATAGCTATAGAAATAAAAGCATTAGTTGATATGGGTGTAGAAGTAGGTGCTGTAGTTGGTGGAGGAAATATTTGGAGAGGTAGAAGCGGAGAAGATATGGATAGAACTACTGCGGATTATATGGGTATGATGGCTACATGTATAAATGCCCTAGCTCTTCAAGATTCACTTGAAAACATTGGAGTCAATACGAGAGTGCAAACTGCTATAGAAATGAAAGAGGTAGCAGAGCCTTTTATTAGAAGAAGGGCCATGAGACACCTAGAGAAAAATAGAGTTGTAATATTTGGAGCCGGAACTGGAAATCCTTACTTCTCAACAGATACTGCAGCTGCGTTAAGAGCTGCAGAAATTGAAGCAAATGTTATACTTCTTGCAAAAAAAGTTGATGGAGTTTATGATAAAGATCCTCATAAATATAGCGATGCTAAAAAGTTTGATAAATTAAGCTATATTGAAGTGCTAGAAAAAGGACTTCAAGTTATGGATTCTACGGCGACATCATTATGCATGGATAACAACATACCTATTTTAGTATTTGGCTTAGATGATCCAGCAAACATAAGAAAAGCAGTAATAGGAGAATACATTGGTACTTTAGTGAGCAGACAATAAAATAAATTATAAGGAGGTATATTTTCAATGATTAAGGACACTTTAAAATTGGCAGATGAAAAAATGAATAAGACCATTAATGTATTAAAGAAGGAATTAGCTTCAATGAAGGCAGGAAGAGCTAATCCAGCTATGTTAGACAGAATAGAAGCGGAATATTATGGAGCAGTAACACCACTAAATCAATTAGCGAATATATCTGTTCCAGAATCAAGAATATTAGTTATTCAACCATGGGACAAAAGCTCAATAAAGGCTATTGAGAAGGCTATATTAAAGTCAGATCTTGGAATTAATCCTTCAAATGATGGCGAAGTAATAAGACTTGCTATTCCAGAACTTACTGAAGAGACAAGAAAAAATATAGTTAAGAACATAAAAAAACTTGGAGAAGAATCGAAGGTAGCTATAAGAGGAATAAGAAGAGATTGTAATGACAAAATAAAGGTATTGAAGAAAGATGGCGAAGTGTCTGAGGATGAAATTAAAAAAGGTGAAGATGAAATTCAAAAGAAAACAGACAATTTTATTAAAGAAATAGATAAAATGGTTGAAATTAAAGAAAAAGAAATTATGTCAATATAGTTTTAAAAATTTTAAACCTGCGAACTCGCAGGTTTTTATTAACAAGTAAGAAACTTACTATAATTTATGAATGGAGAGTACATATGTTAAATTTTTTCGGTTCAAAGAAAAGTGAAAATGTCGCCGTTGAAGATATACATATAGACTTAAATAATATACCTAAACATATTGCAATAATAATGGATGGAAACGGAAGATGGGCAAAAGAAAGAATGCTTCCGAGAACTATGGGGCATAAAGCAGGGGTTGAAGCTATTAGAGAGATTGTAAAAGAATGTAGTAAATTAGGAATAAAATACTTGACCTTGTATGCTTTTTCTACAGAAAATTGGGTAAGGCCTAACGAAGAAGTGAATGCACTTATGAATTTGTTGGTTCAGTATTTGAGAAATGAATTTAAAGAATTAGATAAAAATAATGTTGTAATAAATCATATAGGTGATATATCTAAGTTGCCTAAAATATGTCAAGATGAATTAATAGATGCCTATAATAACACAAAAGATAATACTGGCTTAACTTTAAATTTAGCCTTAAATTATGGTGGAAGAGATGAACTTCTTCGCGCGTTTAAAAAGATTTACGAAAATATTACTGAAGGAAGACTAAGTAAAGAAGATATAAATGAAAATACCCTATCTAGCTATTTAGACACTAAGGGTATGCCGGATCCAGATATAATAATAAGACCTAGTGGCGAGCAAAGACTTAGCAATTTTTTACTTTGGCAGTGTGCTTATTCTGAGTTTTGGTATTCTAACATAAAGTGGCCTGATTTTAAAAAAGAAGACTTACACAAGGCAATTTATGATTTTCAAAATAGAGATAGAAGATTTGGAGGCGTGAAGTAAAATTATTGCTGGGAGTTGGTTATATGAATAATAGATATATAGGAGCGTTAATTATTGCACCTTTCATAATGTTTTTATTTATAGGTGGAATATATTTAAAATACGGTGTTATGATTCTATCTTTATTTGGCATGTATGAGTTTTATAGAGTAATAAAAGAGAAGAATATTCAAGCGATAAGTATAGCTGGTTATATATTGTGTATAATTTATTATATAACATTAGACAAAACTGTTGATTATAGAATGCATTTTTTCTTTTTGATAATAACTATGTTTATTATTATGTGTATTCCTATATTTGATGTAGAATATAATTTTATTGATATATCTACTACTATAATGGGATTTTTATATGTTGCTGTATTCTTTAGTTTTATTGTTTTAGTAGATAACAAAAATTATGGTAACTACCTAGTATGGCTTATATTCATATCTTCTTGGGTTTGTGATACTGCAGCTTATTATGCAGGAAGGGCTTTTGGGAAAAGAAAATTATGTTCTAAGGTAAGTCCAAAGAAGACCATAGAAGGTTCCATTGGTGGAATGATAGGAAGTACACTAGCTTGTGGAATATTGGGATATTTGATTCATTCTAGAATAGACTTTATACCTATATATCATTTTTTTGCGATTGGAGCAATATGTGGAGTATTTTGTCAATTTGGAGATCTTACAGCTTCTTCTATAAAAAGATATGTTGGAGTCAAAGATTACAGTAATCTCATACCAGGACATGGAGGAATACTAGATAGATTTGATAGTATACTTTTTGCATCGGTGGTAGTTTATTATTACTTAACCTTTATTGTGGGAATTTAATATAAAATTAAAAGGTTCAAAGGCTAACTCGATATGCTTTTGAACTTTTTTCACTTTATTACCAGGAATACTTGAATTTTTATTGAGAAAAATAATTCATATAATATACAATATAAGCAGTATAAGAAATGGAAAAGAATTCACATAAGAGGTGATGTAACGTGTCATGGTTAGATGATTTGTTTGGCGTTGATAGTAATTCCAATGATGAAAATGACTCTAGCGGTAATAATAATAATAATAATAATGATAAAAATATAGCATTAGATATGTTGGTTTCATCAAAAGCTAGCATAGTAACATTAGCCAAAGCGGCGGTTGAAGCTGTAAATCCGCAATTAAGGCAAATACTTAGTTGCCAGTTAACTAATGCTGTTAACGAACACTTTAGGTTATCTGACATAGCAGTAAATAAACAATGGTACAATTCAAATCCAAATTTAGAACAACAGATACAACAAGATGTAAAAGAAGTTCAAAACCTTTCATAAAGTGTTATTATATTTTGAAATTATAACTTATTTTTTTATGAAGTATATTAAATTAGAAAAGGAGCATCAAAAAGCTCCTTCTTCAATTCAAGTCAATATAACTTATATGCTCAACAATATCCCAAAATTCTTCCCAATTTAAACTTAGTTTACTGCAAATTTCAACATCTGAATATCCAGTAGCCATCAAGTTTTTTACTATCTCTACAGTTTCATCTAACATAATCATTGTTGACTTTTAGGTATTTAGATCTTCAAGTCAACAGTTCACCGTCCTTTCTTTTAATTGCATTATTTTTAATAAGTTATTGTTTAAAATACTAAAATTAATATATAGAAGAAAAGTTGAATATAATATTAGAAATTACTAATTTTAAGGAATGTTATATATTGAGCTTAAAATGTAAAAAATTACTTGTAGCTTAACCCTATTATTTATGTTCAGAGTTTTTACTACAAGGGTAAAACATTATTTTAAGTATTTTCTTTTTATAATTACAATAATATTTCTATGTTATCCTATTTATAACCTATTATGCAATAATAATTTACTTAACAATAGTGTACGCCTTAATTAGCATTATATTTCTTTTTATAGGTAATATAGCTGTTTACTTTATTTTGGCAGACAAATATGTTATAGTTAATCATGCTATGGCATTTATATCTTAGAATAAAGTTTCTATTATTAAAGAGAAATTAGAAGATATTAATAAGACTTACAGCTAACAAACAGACCATGGAGACGAGATTTATAAGTAATAGACTTGAAGTTTACCCCTTATTTATTATATTATCTCTTTATATAGGGGTTAAGATCTTTGAATTCATTGGCTTTTTACAAGGACATTATACATAATTATTGTGAAATAAATTTTAAAATACTAAAGCTTAGACAGAATTAGGAGATGTTTAAATGAAAAAAGTTGCAATACTTGGAGCTACGGGTTCTATAGGGAATCAGACCCTTGATGTTATTAGGCAAGATATCGATAGGTTTAGACTCATAGCTATTTCAGCAAATAGCAGTTATGGAAAGGTTATAGAGATAATTAATGAATTTAATCCTTTATATGTAGTACTAACAGAAGAAAAAGCATATGAAGAGGTTAAAAAGTACTGCAGTAGTGCAAATAAAAAAATAGAAATATTATTTGGCATGGAGGGATTAAATACTATAGCAAGTTTATCAGAAATTGATATAGTTGTAACGTCGGTAGTTGGAATGATAGGTCTTGTTCCCACAATTACTGCAATTAAATCTGGGAAAGATATAGCATTAGCTAATAAGGAAACTTTAGTCACAGGAGGAGAAATAGTTATTTCGGAAGCAAAAAAACATAATGTAAAAATACTACCTGTAGATTCTGAACATGGGGCTATTTTTCAATGTCTTCAAGGTAATGAGATTTCATCTGTAGATAAGATATTGCTTACAGCATCAGGAGGACCTTTTAGAGGAAAAAAGGAAGAAGACCTTAGAAATGTTACTGTAGATGAGGCCTTAAAACATCCAAAATGGAATATGGGAAAGAAAATATCAATAGACTCTGCAACGCTAATGAATAAGGGTCTTGAAGTTATAGAGGCTCACTGGTTATTTGATATGGATTATGATGATATTGAAGTAGTGGTTCACCCTCAAAGCATTATACATTCTATGATAGAATATAAAGATGGAAGTATAATTGCGCAATTAGGAAGTACAGATATGAGACTTCCGATACAATATGCTCTCAACTATCCTAAAAGACAAAAGGCTGTTGTAGAAAAATTGGACTTTTATAAAATGGAATGTTTAACTTTTGAAAAACCAGATATGAATACATTTAAACCTTTAAAACTTGCATATGAAGCAGGAAAAATAGGCGGTACAATGCCAGCTGTATTAAATGCTGCAAATGAATGTGCAGTAGATTTGTTTTTAAATAAAAAAATTAAGTTTTTGCAATTAGGTAATATATTAGAGAAATGTATGGATAAGTTTATTGTGAAGTACAGTTATACGTTAGAAGATATATTAGAATTAGACAAAGAAGTAAAAAAATATGTAAATGAGAACTTTGGTAAGTAAGGTTTGATAGGGAGGAATACAGTTGTATATTATAATGGCTATTATAGCATTTGGAGTGTTAATTATAATTCATGAACTAGGTCATTTTACTTTGGCTAAGTTAAATGGTATAAAAGTAGAAGAATTTGCTATAGGAATGGGACCTAAGCTTTTTGGCATAAAAGGGAAGGAAACTGCATATTCAATAAAACTTTTGCCAATAGGTGGATACGTAAAAATGTTAGGAGATGAAGGTGAAAGCACAGATCCTAGAGCATTTAATAATAAGAGGCCTATACAAAAACTTAGTGTAGTAATAGCAGGACCCATAATGAATTTTATACTTGGAATAGCTTTGTTTGGAATTATAGCAGGAGCAAGAGGTTATTTGTCTGCAGAAGTAAGCAAGGTAGTACCTAACCAGCCTGCTGATGTTATGGGCATTAAAGCAGGAGATAAAATAGTAAAAGTAAATAACTCTAAGGTTTTAACCTGGGAAGACTTTGTAACAGGCGTATATATATCTAATGGGGAACCAATAAATATAACGTATGTTAGAGGTAGTGAAACAAAAACTGTAAAAGTTGTACCTATTAAGGATGCTAAGGAGAATAGATATATAGTAGGTATATATCCAACTGCTGTTGAAAAACCTACGATTAAACAATCTATATCTTATGGGTTTATTGAAACTAATTCTTTAGTAAAGCAAACTTTTAGTTTCTTTAAAACTCTTTTTAAAGGAAAGGCATCAATGAATGACGTAGGAGGACCTCTAACTATAATTAAAGTTTCAGGTGCAGCTGCAAAGGCTGGAATATTGAGTTTAACTGCGTTTGCGGCATATATAAGTATTCAATTAGCGATATTTAACATTATACCTTTTCCAGCATTAGATGGAGGGTATATACTATTATTCCTATTTGAAATAGTAACCGGTAAAAAAGTTGATGAAAATAAAGTTGGATTAGTAAATTATGTTGGTTTTGCTATACTAATGACGCTAATGGTATTAGTAACGATTAAAGATATATTACATCCTATAAAATTTTAATGTATATACAAATAAAAGAATAGTAATTAGGGATTTGTTATATTCAATTCCTAATTACCAATTTTTTTAGGGAGATGAAGTAAATGAAAAGATTAAAAACCAAAAAGGTAAAGGTTGGCAATGTATATATAGGTGATGATTCAAAAATAACAGTTCAGTCGATGACAAATACGGATACGAGAAATATAAAAGAGACTGTAACACAGATACGTAGGCTTGAAAAAGCAGGATGTGATATAGTACGATGTGCTGTTCCAGATATGACAGCCTGTGATGCTATAAAGGAAATAGTAAAAGATATAAACATTCCGTTAGTTGCAGATATTCATTTTGATTATAAATTAGCTCTGAAATCTATTGAAAACGGAATAGCGGCTCTTAGAATTAATCCAGGAAACATAGGCAGCATTGATAGAGTAAAAGAGGTGGCAAAGGCTGCTAAGGATAAAAGCATACCTATAAGAATAGGAGTTAACTCTGGCTCCTTAAAGAAAGAAATATTAGATAAATATGGTGGAGTATGCCCAGAGGCGTTAGTAGAAAGTGCTTTAGAACATGTTAGAATATTAGAAAATATAAATTATGATGATATAGTTATATCTATCAAGTCTTCTAATGTTGTTCAAATGATCGAGAGCTATAGAATGATTACCAATACTGTCAATTACCCTTTGCATCTAGGTGTTACGGAGTCTGGTACTATTTGGAGGGGAACGATTAAATCTAGTATAGGTATAGGAACATTATTGAGTGAAGGCATAGGAGATACCATAAGGGTATCGCTAACTGGTGATCCAGTAGAAGAAGTTAGGGTTGGAAAAGAAATTTTAAAATCAATTGGATATCTAAAAGAAGGAATAGAATTTGTATCTTGCCCTACTTGTGGAAGAACAGCAATAAATTTGATTAATATAGCAGAAGAGGTAGAAAAGAGGCTTATAAATTATAATAAAAATATAAAGGTTGCAATAATGGGATGTGTTGTTAATGGTCCAGGAGAAGCAAGGGAAGCAGACATTGGAATAGCAGGTGGAAATGGAGAAGGCTTGATTTTTAAAAAAGGAGAAATAGTTAAAAAGGTTAAAGAGAACCAATTAGTAGAGGAATTAATGAAAGAAATAAACAACATGTAATTAAGATTGAGTGCGAAATAAAAAGAAATATGGATGGATTTTATATAATAGGGAATAATATGAATTAGAAGGATAAGTGGTCTTTTATAATATTAAAACTCTCTTAAAATAAACCAGTTTTCTTTGTTTTATTTTTAGTGTCAAGCCATTTTTTAACTTTTTCTTGAAATAACTTATTCATTATGTTAAAATGAACTTAGTAAATCTACAGAACTTTGTAAAGAGTGGGTACTGGCCCGCTCTTTCTATTTTGAAAAAACGCAGCTTATGTTGCGTTTTTAAATTAGTGTAACATTTTATGCAATTATCTTATTGGATGGCTATTAATTTGAATTAAATTTAGTTCTGTATAATGAATTCTAAGACCTATGGGTATAAAAGCCGCTGATAGTTTTGGATATATATTTGCTAGAAAGTCATTTTTTATTGTAAATTGCAGAATATATAGATAAGGAGGGATTAAAATGAATAAAAATTATTTGATAGATAAGCTTATAGAGTTAGTAAAGCCAATAACGGAGCAGTTAAATTACGAATTATATCATTTAGAATATGTAAAAGAAGGCCAGGATAATTACTTAAGAATATATATAGAAAAAGAAGATGGCAGGATATCATTAGAGGATTGTGAAAAGGTAAGTAGAGCTGTAAGTGATATGCTAGATAGTGAAGATCCAATACCAGATTCATACTATTTAGAAGTCTCATCACCAGGAATAGATAGAATTTTGTATACAGATAAGCATCTGGAAAGATATATTGAAAGTAGTGTTTTAGTCAAAATATCTGGATTGTTAAATGGAAAGAAAAAATTTGAAGGAGAGCTTTTAGGATTTAACTCTGAGGAACTAAAGATAAGATGTGAAGGGGAAGAACTTTCTATACCAAGAGATAAGGTTTCAAGTGTAAGTCTTATATGCAAGCTTTAAGGGAGGGTATATTTAGAAAATGAATCAGGAATTTATAGAAGCCTTAAAAGAGATAGTTAAAGAAAAAGGAATAAGTGAAGATTTATTATTTACAACTATAGAGGATGCATTAGTCGCTGCATACAAAAAGAATTATGCTAACTTTGGGGGAAATAACCAAAACGTTAAAGTTACGATGAATAGAGAAAATGGAGAAATTCACGTTTATTCTCAAAAAAAAGTTGTAGATGAAGTTGTGGATGAAATAAATGAAATAAGTTTAGAAGATGCTAAGGAACTAGATCCAAATTATGATATTGAAGATGTGGTAAGCATTGAGGTAACTCCTAAGAAGTTTGGTAGGGTAGCAGCACAAGCAGCAAAACAAGTGGTTATTCAAAGAATAAAGGAAGAAGAAAGAAGAATCATATATAGCGAATTTGCAGAAAAAGAAGATGACATTATTACAGGTGCTGTTATTAGAAAAGATAAAAATAATGTACTAATTGATTTAGGAAAGACAGAAGCAGTACTTGGTCCTAATGAACAAATGCCAGGAGAAAAATATAATTTTAATGATAAATTAAAACTATACATTGTTGAAGTTAAAAGTACGACAAAAGGACCTCAAATTGTAATTTCAAGAACTCATCCAGGACTTATAAAAAGATTGTTTGAACTCGAAGTTCCTGAAATATTTGATGGTACAGTTGAAATAAAATCTATAGCTAGGGAAGCTGGATCAAGAACTAAAATATCTGTTTTTTCAAACGATGATAACGTAGATCCAATGGGAGCATGCGTAGGACCTAAAGGAGTAAGAGTACAAAATATAGTAAATGAGTTAAAAAGTGAAAAAATTGATATAATAAAATGGAGTAAGTTACCAGAAGAATATATTGCAAATGCTTTGAGTCCAGCAAAGGTTTTAGATGTAACATTAGATGAAGATAGTAAGTTTGCTCAAGTAATAGTAGATGATAATCAACTATCACTAGCTATAGGAAAAGAAGGACAGAATGTTAGGCTAGCAGCAAAACTCACTAGTTGGAAAATCGATATAAAGAGTAAATCACAAGCGGGAGTGGGATTTGAAAATAAAGGAAGTAAGTTGGCTGTAAAAGAATCAACTCTAGATGAACAAAAAATAGAAGAACCAACTGTAGAAGAACCAACTGTAGAAGAAGTATCTTTAGAAGAACCAATTATAAGTGAACAGACTGAAAAAGTGACTGTAAATGAAACAATTGTAAGCAAACCAACTAAGAATAAATCAATTAAAAAGAAATTAATTGAAGATGAAGCAACTCTTGACTCTATAATTGAAGAAATAATAGGTGAAGATTTTTAATTTTAGATGAGGAGGTTTTTGCATGAAGCAAAAAAAGGTGCCACAAAGAATGTGTACAGGATGCATGGAAATGAAGCCTAAGAAGGAACTTATAAGGGTTGTAAGAGGTACTGAAGGAGATATTTCTGTAGATATTACTGGTAAGAAAAATGGTAGAGGAGCCTATGTATGTAGAAACATTGAGTGCTTAGAGAAAGCATTTAAAGCCAAAAGATTACAAAAAAACCTGGAAGCTCAAATAAGTGAAGAAATTTATAAAAGATTGAGAGATGAAATACAGCATGAAGGATAAATTTCTCCAGTTTTTAGGTTTAACTAAGCGTGCAGGAAAACTCCTAGAAGGTTATAATAAGTGTGAGGATGCAGTAAAAAGAAATAAAGTTTATTTGGTAATATTATCTAATGATGCATCTGATAATACAGTTGATAAATTTACAAAATACGGTGAAAAATATAAAATTCCTGTTTTGAAATATTACGATAAAGAGGAATTGGGTAGTGCCTTAGGAACAGAAGAGATAAAAGTACTAGGAGTTATAGATTATAAAATGAGTGAACGGCTAGCTTGTATATATAACGACATTAAAAAAATTTAGTCTCGGGGGTGAATCCTATGTCAAAAATAAGAGTTTATGAATTAGCCAAAGAGCTAGGAATATCTAGTAAAGATTTGATTAGTATTCTACTAGATGAATTTAGTGTAGAAGTAAAAAATCATATGAGCGTAATAGAAGAAGAAGATGCAGAATTAATAAAAGAGTTATTTGCTGAAAAGAAGAAAGAAGAGGTTGCTTCAGATTCAGAACCAGACTTAGATGAAAAATATGAGGCTTTAGTCGAAGCACATGCGTCGAAGTCTATTAAAATAAGCAAAAATAAAATTAAGGGTAAAGGTAAGATCGAAAATATGACAAATGAAGAAAATGTGAATATCGTAAATAATGAGAAAATAATTGAAATTGAAGAGACAATTACAGTAAAAGAATTGGCTGAGAAGTTAAATGAATCTTCAATAGAAGTAATAAAACAGTTAATATTTATGGGAGTAATGGCTGCTATAAATCAGGAAATAGATTTTGAAACTGCTGAAAAGCTAGGTGAAAAATTTGAAGCTATTATTGTAAAAAAAGAAAGTGATAATTCAGCAGTAGAAGAATTGGATGAAGAGGATGAGGAAGAAACAAATACAGAAAGCAGACCTCCGATTATAACTGTTATGGGTCATGTTGACCATGGTAAAACATCTTTATTGGATGCAATAAGAAAAGCAAAAGTTACTGAAACAGAAGCTGGAGGAATTACACAACATATTGGTGCCTATACTGTAACTATAAATGGACAAAAAATTACATTCCTTGATACTCCAGGACATGAAGCCTTTACAGCAATGAGAGCAAGAGGAGCACAAATTACTGATATAGTTATCCTTGTAGTAGCTGCTGATGATGGAATAATGCCTCAAACTGTAGAAGCTATAAATCACTGTAAAGCAGCAAACGTTCCAATGGTAGTAGCTATAAACAAAATGGATAAAGCAGGTGCTAATCCAGATAGAGTTAAACAGGAATTAACTGAGCATGGATTAGTAGCTGAGGATTGGGGCGGAGATGTAATTACTGTTCCAGTTTCAGCACGTTCTAAAGAAGGAATTGATACACTTCTTGAAATGGTTCTTTTAACTGCTGAAATGCAGGAGTTGAAGGCAAATTCTAACAGAAATGCTAGAGGAACAGTAGTAGAAGCTAAGCTTGACAAAGGAAGAGGAGCTGTTGCTACGTTACTTGTCCAAAATGGTACACTACATGTGGGTGATTCTATAATTGTAGGAACTACATATGGAAGAATTAGAGCTATGTTTGATGACAAGGGAAAGAAAATTAAAGCAGCTGGTCCATCAATACCAGTTGAAATACTTGGATTGTCAGAAGTACCTGCAGCAGGGGATAGATTCCACGAAGTAAAAGATGAGAAAACTGCTAGAGAGATGGCTGAAAAGAGAAAAGAAAAAGTAAGAGCTGAATACTTACAATCAACACACAAAGTTTCTCTTGAAGATTTATATAGTCAAATCAAAGAAGGAAAAGTAAAAGAACTAAATATAATTGTTAAAGCGGATGTTCAAGGTTCTGTGGAAGCTGTAAGACAATCACTTCAAAAGTTATCCACAGATGAAGTTAAGGTTAGAGTACTTCACGGAGCTGTTGGTGCTATATCTGAAACAGATGTAACACTAGCATCAGCCTCAAATGCTATAATCATAGGATTTAACGTAAGGCCTAATGATAATGCAGTTGTTGCTGCAGAAAAAGAATCCGTTGATATGAAAACTTATAGAGTTATATATAACGCGATAGACGATATTAGAGCTGCTATGGTAGGAATGCTTGAACCAGATTATAAAGAAGTAATTCTTGGTAAAGCAGAGATTAGACAGACATACAAGATTTCTAATGTTGGAACTATAGCAGGTTGTTATGTATTGGATGGAAAGTTAACAAGAAACAGCAGTGTAAGGATTATAAGAGATGGTATAGTTATATTTGAATCAGAACTTGCGTCTTTAAAGAGATTTAAAGATGATGCAAAAGAAGTTGCATCTGGCTATGAATGTGGTCTTTCTATTGAAAAATTTAATGACATAAAAGAGGGTGACATAGTAGAAGCTTATACTATGGAAGAAATTAAAAAGAAAGAACTATAATTTGGAATTGAGAATTAAGCTATAACTAAATGTTATCAGCATGACAAATAATGAGGTGAGTTATATGGCTAAATATAGAGGTAATAGAATAAATGAAGAAGTTAGAAAAGAAGTAAGTAATATAATTCAAAATGAAATAAGAGATCCAAGACTTACTGCTATGATAAGTGTTACAAAAGTTGATGTAACAAAAGACTTAAGATATGCTAAAGTTTATATAAGTTTATTTGGAAATGAAGATTCTAAAAAAAGTACTTTAGATGCTTTAAAAAGTTCTGTCGGCTTTATAAGAAGAGAAGTAGGTCATAGAATAAGCCTAAGGTATACTCCAGAGGTTATAATCGAATTAGATAACACTATAGAGCATGGTATGCATATAGATGCCCTATTAGAACAAATCAAGGAGAAAGAGAATCATGATAATGAATAAAGTTTTAGAAAAAATAAAGGAAAGTAATAGGATAGCTATTACTTTCCATGCTTCTCCTGATGGTGATTCTTTAGGAACAAGTTTAGCGTTGTTTCAAGGATTGCGTAAAATAGGAAAAGAAGTTTATATTCTTTCTAAAGAAGAAATACCTAAAGATTTTAGATTTTTAGCTTATTCAGAAGTTATTACTGGAAAAAGTTTTGAAGTTACTCCAGATACTGAATGTGTAATAGTTTTAGATTGCGGCGATGTCAAAAGAATTAATGCTAATATAAATTTTGAAGATAGAAGCTATACTCTAATAAATCTAGATCATCACATGTCAAATGAGCTTTACGGCGATTTGAATTACGTGGATACTAATGCATCAGCTATGTCAGAGATAATTTATCAAATGCTTCGTATCATGGGTATAAAGATAGATAAAGATATGGCAGCATGTCTTTATACATCACTAATTACAGATACTGGATCTTTTAGACATTCAGGAACTACAAGCGTAACACACACAATAGCAGGAGACTTAATTAATACTGGGATTGACTTTAGTGAAATTCATAGGATTATTTTTGATAACAAAAAGTTTGAAAGAATTAAGTTATATGGAAAAGTTATCAATAATATGGAAGTTATTAAAGATAAAATATGTATAATGACACTAACCAAAGATATGATTTCGGAATTAGGTATAGATACAAGCGCTGATACATCTGATATTATAGTTTTTGGTATGGAAATAGATACAGTTGAAGTTGCTGCCCTTATAAAGGAAACAGAGAATGGTGCGAAAGTAAGTTTGAGATCAAAGTCTATTATAGATGTAAGAAAAGTAGCAGAAAGATTTGGTGGAGGAGGCCACATAAAAGCATCTGGCCTTTCCATGGAAAATAAAACAGTGGATGAAGCAAAAAGTATAATAATTAGGGAATTAGAAAAAGAGTTGATATAATATGGATGGAATATTAAATATAAATAAACCTACAGGAATGACTTCTTTTGATGTAGTAAGAAAAGTAAAAAATATAGCTAAAACTAAGAAGGTAGGACATACTGGAACGCTTGATCCTGAGGCTTCTGGGGTACTGCCAATATGTATAGGTAGGGCTACAAAACTTGTTGATTATATAATGAATGATTATAAAATATACAAAGCAGAACTTAAACTTGGAGTCATTACAGATACTTATGACAGAGAAGGTAAAATATTAAAAACATCACAAATAAATGTGTCTAAAGAGCAGGTTGAAAGCATAATAAATAGTTTTATAGGTGAGATTGAGCAGGTTCCACCTATGTTTTCTGCTTTAAAAGTAAACGGTCAAAGGTTATATTCATTGGCGAGACAGGGAATTGAAGTAGAGAGGAAAGCTAGAAAAATTAATATATACGATATAGATATATTAGATATTAATATACCTAACATAATATTTGAAGTTAAGTGTTCTAAAGGAACTTACATAAGGAGTCTTTGTTACGATATTGGTGAAAGATTAGAATGTGGTGGAACAATGTGGAATCTTCAAAGGATCAAAACGGGAGCATTCAATATTTTAAATTCTGTAGAGCTTGAGACACTAAATAGTGATAATATATCCGATTATTTGATTCCAATGGATAGAGCTTTAGATGAATATCCAAAGCTTCATCTAGAGGAGAAATATGAAAAGCTTTTGTTTAATGGAGTAACTATAAAGGATTATTCTATATTAAAGGATATTGAAAAAGATATACTATACAGAGTGTATGTAAAAGACAATGAATTTATAGGCATAGGACTAAAGAATGATGTTGGGTTCAAAATTGTAAAACTACTTATTCAGGGGTAATTAAATATGATTGTAATGGAAGATAGTTTTAAAAAAATTCTAAAACAAGACACATATATTGCTCTAGGGAGTTTTGATGGACTTCATATAGGGCATATGAGTTTAATTGATAAAACTATAAAATTAGCAAAGAAAAATAATGCTAAAAGTATGGTTTTCACTTTTAAAAATCATCCATTAGCTACTATTAATTCGGATTTAGCTCCAAAACTTATTATGGAAAATGATACCAAGCTTGAGGTTTTAGAAAACTCAGGATTGGATATAATAAACATGGTAGGGTTTAATGAAGAATTTATGAAATTAGGACCGGAAGATTTTGTAATAAATTTAGTAGAGCATTATAGGCCTAAGGGACTAATAGTTGGATTTAATTATAGATTTGGATATAAAAATCTTGGTGATGTAGAATTATTAAAGAAAATGGGAAAGAATTTAGGATTTTCTTTATATGTAATTGATCCTATAAAATTTAAGGGACATATAGTTAGTAGTTCACTTATAAGGAATATTATATGCGATGAAGGAGATATGAAGAAAGTTAATAAGCTTCTCACAAGACCTTTTATGATGCAAGGAAATGTTGTAAAAGGAAAGCAGTTAGGGAGAAAGCTAGGATTTCCAACTGCTAATCTAGATTATGATAAGAGACTTGTAATTCCTCGGGGTGGTGTATACTACACTATAGTTGAATATGATAAGAATATATTTAGAGGAATTACAAATGTAGGATATAATCCAACGGTACATGATAATAAACTTAGCATTGAAACATATATTTTAGATTTAAATGAAGATCTTTATAATAAAAATATAAAGATATACTATATTGATAGAATAAGAGATGAAAAGAAGTTTGATTCGCTGCAAGAATTGATGGATGAATTAAAGAGGAATAAAGCTTTTGCCAAAAAGCAAAAATTAGAACTTAATTTAAAAAATTAATTTACAACATTATTTTTATTTGTTATAATAACATTCGTGAACCTTATTCTAAGAAATTCGACTTGCCGACGGCTTTCTTGGAATAGAGGGGATTAATTTTTGGAGGTGCATATACATGGATAAGGCAATTAAAGATGAAATAATGAAAAAACATGCAAGACATGAAGGAGATACTGGTTCTCCAGAAGTGCAAATAGCACTACTTACTGAGAGAATAAATCACCTAAATGCTCATTTAAAAATCCACAAGAAAGACCACCACTCAAGAAGAGGTCTTTTAATGATGGTTGGTAAAAGAAGAGGTCTTCTTAATTATTTAATAAAGCAAGATATCGAAAGATACCGTGCTATTATAGCAGAATTAAAGTTAAGAAAATAATTTTAGAGCGGCTAATAACCGCTCTATTATTTTAAAAATTTTACATGGAATTAAAATGTAAAATTGGTTCATAATAATAATATTTATAATATACAAATTAATAATTAAAGTTGTATAATAATGTTGATAAATAATGATAATAATAATATTGAAACCTTTGAAGGGAGGTTAATTTATGAGTCAAGTAATGGAAACTACTATTGCTGGAAGAACATTAAAAGTTGAATATGGTAAAGTAGGAATGCTTTCAAATGCTGCTGTACTTGTAAGCTATGGTGATACAGTAATTCTTATAAATGCAAATGCTTCAGATAAACCAAGGGAAGGAATAGATTTTTTTCCTTTAAGTATAGAATACGAAGAGAGATTATATGCGGTGGGTAAAATTCCAGGAGGTTTTATAAAAAGAGAAGGTAGACCTTCTGAAAAAGCAATATTACATGCTAGAGCTATAGATAGACCTATAAGGCCATTATTTCCTAAAGGATACAGAAATGATGTTCAGGTAGTATGTACGGTGCTTTCAGTTGAACAAGATAATTTACCAGATATATTAGCTATGAACGGTGCGTCAATAGCATTAAGTATTTCAAGTATTCCTTTCTCTACCCCAGTGGGAACTGTGTCTGTAGGTCAAATAGATGGCGAATTTATAATAAACCCAACTTTAGTGCAGAGAGAGAAAAGCGTTTTAAATTTAACTGTATGTGCTACTAAAGAAAGAATAATGATGGTTGAAGCTGGAGGACAGGAGATACCAGAAGATGAGATGTACAATGCTATTATTTTTGGATTTGAAGAGTGTAAAAAAATAGTTGCATTCCAAGAAGAAGTAATGGCTAAAATGGGAAAAACAAAAGTTGTTCCAAAGTTATATAAAGTTGATGAAGCAATAGAACAAGAAGTTAGAGATTTCGCATTCAACATGATAAAAGAAGCTATGTACATAACAGATAAAGATACAAGAAATGCAGCAATAGATTCTGCTAAGGAAAAAATTGATGAGCAGTTTGGTGAAAAATATCCAGAGAATGGTTCAGACATAGCTGATATAGTATATGGTGTTCAAAAAGAAATAGTAAGAAATATGATGTTGAATGAAAATAGAAGACCAGATGGAAGAAATTTTGATCAAATAAGAGAAATTAAATGTGATGTATCATTACTCCCAAGAACACATGGTACGGGATTATTCACAAGAGGATTAACGCAAGTAATGACTGTAGCAACACTGGGTGCATTAGGAGATGTTCAAATTATTGATGGACTTGGGTCAGAAGAATCTAAGAGATATATGCATCACTATAACTTCCCATCATATAGTGTTGGTGAAGTTAGACCTTTAAGAGGTCCAGGTAGAAGAGAAATAGGTCATGGTGCATTAGCTGAGAAGGCTCTAGAACCGCTTATTCCAAATGAAGATGAATTTCCGTATACAATTAGACTTGTATCAGAAGTGTTAAGTTCAAATGGATCAACTTCTCAAGCGAGCGTTTGTGGAAGTACCCTTGCATTGCTTGATGCTGGTGTTCCAATAAAGAGACCAGCTGCAGGAATAGCAATGGGACTTATAACTAGCGAAGATTTATCTAAAGAAAAAGTTATAACTGATATACAAGGTATAGAAGATTTCTTTGGTGATATGGACTTTAAGGTTGCAGGAACAGAAGTTGGAATTACTGCAATTCAATTTGACACAAAAATTCATGGATTATCAAATAAATGTATAAGAGAAACTCTAGATAAAGCTAGAGAAGCTAGAATATTTATATTGGGAAAAATGAATGAGTGTATCTCAGCACCAAGAGAAGAAATATCAAAATATGCTCCAAAAACTTATACAATGAATATTGATCCAGATAAAATCAGAGATGTAATAGGACCAGGTGGAAAAGTTATAAATAAGATAATTGCTGAAACTGGTGTTAAGATAGATATAAAAGAAGATGGAAAGATATTTGTAATGTGCGATGATAGTGTATGTGCTAAGAGAGCTCTTAAGATAATAGATGATCTAACTAGAGAGGTTAAAGTTGGAGAGATATATCTTGGAAAAGTAACTAAGATAGCTACTTTTGGAGCATTTGTTGAAATACTTCCTGGTAAAGAAGGATTAGTTCATATATCAAAACTTGACTTTACAAGGGTGAATAAAGTTGAAGATATAGTTTCTGTAGGCGATGAAATATTAGTCAAAGTAACAGAGATTGACAATCAAGGTAGAGTTAATCTTTCAAGAAAAGACGCTATAAAAGATTCTGAGGATAAAGAAGTGAATAATAAAGAATCAGATAATAAAGAATCAGAAGAATAGAAATAGAAGGGCATTGATGTGCCTTTTTATTTTTATATGTATGGATGAAAATTATTAAGTTTTATTAAAATATTAGATATGATCTTTAATGTGTTACTAAGGCCAGGACCTCTGTTTTATATTATTATAAATCAGTTTGCATTTTAATGTAAATGTTATGGTATAATGTTGGTGTATTTACTTTTAATTCCAAAAATAAATATTAATTTTGAGGTGGCGCTAATGTATAATTTATTTAAGTTAAACAATGGGCTAAGAGTAGTTTTAGAGAATATAGACTATGTTAACTCAGTAAGTGTAGGTTTATGGGTAGAAAACGGATCGAGAAATGAAGACAGCATTAATAATGGTATATCTCATTTTATCGAACATATGTTTTTTAAAGGGACGGAAAATAGAACGGCACTTCAAATAGCAGAATGTATAGAGGATGTAGGCGGTCAAATTAATGCTTTTACAGGAAAGGAAGCTACATGTTTTTATATTAAAGCTTTAGATTCTCATTTAGAGCTTGCATTGGATGTAATAGCAGATATGTTATTTAATAGTAAATTTTTAGCTGAAGATATTGAAAGAGAAAAAGGGGTAATTATTGAAGAAATAAAAATGAGTGAAGATTCTCCCGAGGATGTACTTGCAGATCTTCATAGTTCAGCTATTTGGGGAGAGGATTCTTTGTCGCTTCCAATATTGGGAACCGTAGAAACAATAAAATCCTTTAACAGAGAGCAGATAGTTGAATATATATCTTCTCACTATATACCTGAGAATTCTGTTATATCAATTTCTGGAAATTTTGACTGTGCAATTGTAGAAAAGCTTGTAGAAAAGTATTTCGGAAACTGGAATAGTAAAAACAAAAAAGTAACTAATTATTCGAATCCTAGTATTCTTACTAATCATTTATATAAGAAAAAAAGCATAGAACAGCTTCATTTAAGCTTAGGAATACCAGGTATTGAGTCAGGAAAGGACAATTTATATGCATTACTTCTTTTAAGTAATGTACTAGGAGGAGGAGCTTCGTCTATATTGTTTCAAAAAATAAGGGAAGAAAAAGGATTATGTTATTCTGTTTATTCATATATATCATCCTTTAGAAATACGGGCATTGTAAGTATATATACAAGTTTAAATCCCCAATATGCAGCAGATGCATTGAGTATGATAAAAGATGAATTAGACAAGTTTATTAAAACTAGTATAAGTGACGAAAAAATTCATAAAGCAAAGGAACAACTCAAGGGAAGTTATATACTAGGACTTGAAAGCACTAGTAGTAGAATGTTTAACAATGGAAAATCAGTATTGTTCTTGAATAGAATTAATAATCCTAAAGATATAATAGAAAAGATAAACAACATAGATAAGTATAAGCTAAATGAAGTTATGAAAAATACTTTTGAAAAAGGTATTTTAAATGCAGCTTTTGTAGGTGAAGAAGTGAATTTAGAGCTTCTAAGTAACATTATTAATAAAGATTTTGTATCATTTAAAAATTCAAGATCAGAACTAATATAACTGTAATAACTTCCTAATGTAATTCATAATATTTAAAATAAGTAGTAAATATGAAGTGAAATTTAAGCAAATTTAGTTTTCTTATTTAAATTTAAAAAATTAAATTTGCACTTTAAATATATTAGGGAGGGATTCTTAAATGGATGATAATGTTAAGCTATATAGTGAGATGGAAAAGTATGAAATAATAAATGTAAACGATGGAGATAGATTTAATTGTTTAGGAAATAATGATATAGTAATTGATGAAGAAGGTAATTTGAAACTGTTAGTTCTAAATGATAATAAATCTAAGTTTGGATTATTTTCTAAAAGTGAATTTATAGAAGTGCCTTGGGAATATGTAAAAAAGATAGGATCGAAAACAATAATAATTGATGCAGAAGAAAAAACGTTAAAGAGGTCTCGTTAACACATTAGAGATCTCTCTAATATACTGTTATTAGAAAAAGTGATGGAGGGTAAAAATGAAAATATTAGTACAAAAGTTTGGAGGAACCTCTGTATCTACTGCTGATAGAAGAGAAATGGTAGTTCAAAAAATATTAAAGGCAAAAGGAGAAGGTTTTTCAACTATAGTAGTAGTATCTGCCATGGGGAGAAAAGGTCAACCTTATGCAACAGATACCCTTCTTTCTTTGATAAGTGATGAATATAAGAGAGAGAATACTCTAGGTGTAGATTTACTTATGAGTTGTGGTGAAATTATTAGTACTGTAGTGATGAGTGAAGAGTTGTGTAAAAATGGTTTGAAGGCAGTCCCTTTGACAGGAGGACAAGCGGGTATTATAACAGATGACAATTATAATAATGCCTCTGTTTTAAGGGTAGATTCAGAAAAATTATTAAATATAGTAAAGCAAGGGAAAATACCTGTCGTAGCAGGATTTCAGGGTATAAGTGAAAATGGATTTATAACTACACTTGGTAGAGGAGGTAGTGATGTCACTGCATCCTTACTTGGTGCTGCTTTAAAATCAGAAGAAATTCATATTTATACTGATGTTGATGGAATAATGACTGCAGATCCTAGAATAGTTTCAGATGCGTCATTAATTAAAAAGATAAGCTATAATGAAGTATTTCAATTTGCAGATCAGGGTGCAAAAGTAATTCATCCTAGAGCCGTTGAAATAGCAATGAAATCAAATGTAAAGCTTGTTATAAAAAATACTCTTAATGATTGTGAAGGAACTATAATTACTAGTGGTGCAATTAGAAACACTGAAAATATAATAACTGGAATAACTTCAATGGATAAGAGAGTGCAAGTAACAGTAGAACTTGATAAAAATAAATGCAATGAAAATTATAATACAATTTTAGATGAATTAGCTAAAAATCTAATAAGCATAGATTTAATAAACGTATTTCCTAAGCAAAAAATATTTACCATAGATGGAAAAGACATAAATATATTTAAAGATATAATGGATAAACTTGAACTAAATTACTACTGTGTAGAAGAATGCAGTAAAATTGCAGTAATAGGGAGTAGAATGAGAGGACTTCCAGGTGTTATGGCAAAAATATTAAGAACCTTAACAAAGGCTAATGTGGAAGTTCTTCAAACTGCAGATTCCCATACTACTATTTGGTGTCTTGTAGAAAGTAAAAATTCAGAAAAAGCTATAAATGCTTTGCACAATGAATTTAAATTAGGCTGTTAATAAAACTAAAATGAATATCAGTCCCTTATAATGTACAAAATATGTTTATGCAAGGAGGGAATTGGTATGGAAGAAGAAAAAGAACGAAAAGATATTACAGAAAATAAAGACCTGCAGAATATAAAAGAGTTAGGTACACAAAGTATTCCTAAATCAAAGGATAGAATTCAAATATTACCTATAATAGGACAGATAGAAGGGCATGTGGTACTGCCACCACAAACTAAAAGTACTAGGTATGAGCATGTTATACCTTTATTAGTTGCAATAGAAAATGATCCTAATGTTGAAGGAGTACTTGTAATATTAAATACTGTAGGAGGAGACGTAGAAGCTGGACTCGCGATATCTGAAATGATACGAAGCTTAAGTAAACCTACAGTATCTTTAGTGATTGGTGGTGGGCATTCTATTGGAGTACCGCTTGCTACTTCGGCAGATTATTCCTTTATTTCACCATCAGCTACTATGATTGTTCATCCTATAAGAATGAATGGTCTTGTTATAGGTGCACCTCAAACCTTTGAATACTTCAATAAGATGCAGGAAAGAATTATTGAATTTGTAGTTAGAACTTCACAAATAAGTAGAGACAGAATTCGTAAACTTATGGCACAAACTGATGAGTTACTAAATGATATGGGAACTATATTGATTGGTAAGCAAGCAGTAGATGAAGGATTAATTGATGAAGTTGGTGGAATAAGTGATGCAATTAAAAAGTTAGAAGAGCTTTTGGAGGAAAGAAAAGCAGATAAGACAAAAACAGAAAATAAAGAAAATCAACCATAGGATATTTTCCTATGGTGATTTATATTTATAAGTGGTAAGGCATCTTCAACAAAATAACTAGTCAATCTACTACTAATTTTGTGATATACTGCGTCGACAGAAGCCTTAGATAGGATGAACTATCTGCGAAATCTGACTCTTTGTTTGACGTAAACTATTGGTCACATCTTTGACTTGTTATTTTCTTTTAGATGCCTAAAAGGAAATATATAATTTATGTAGAATACCTACATAGTACATGTTATTATGACTATCTTGAGGTGATTATGATATGGCTAGAAAAACAGAAAAATATGAGTTGAATAGAGATATAAAAGGAATTATTTTGGTTACTTTAGGAATATTAATGATAATTAGTGTTTTTTCATATTCATCTTCCGGTATTATTGGAAGATTTACTAAAAAAATATTAATAGCTGTAATGGGATTGGGAGCCTTTATATTTCCAATATTAATAATGTTTGTAGGATGTTGTTGTATAGCTAAAAAGAATAGAATAAGTTTTAATAAAAAATTTTATGGAATTTTATTATTTATAGTAAACACACTTTTATTCATACAAATGATAGTAATGTCAGATTATTATATAAATGAAGATGTAATTAAAGGTATAAGAAATTTGTATGAAGCTGATAATGTAGTGCATGGAGGAATAATAAGTTTTTTAATAGATGTCCCTCTCTTTAAGTTGTTTGGAAACGTTGGATGTTATGTGATTTTTGCTTCATTATATATAATATGTTTTATACTCATGAGCAAAGTAACCATCTATGACATATTACATAGATTAAAAAGTGTACTAAAAGAAGATGACTATGAACCAGATAGTATTATTGAAGAAAAAGTTAAAGAACCTGATAATGTTCACAATAATAGTGGCGAGAAAGATAGTTTTATAAAAAATATTAATAATAGAATAAAAATATTAGACTTTATGAAGTCTGCAGATAAAAAAGAAGAGGAAAAGCCTGTTAAAAGTGAAATTAAAAATGCTAAGCATCCCATTGAAATTGAGTGTGCTTCAGAAAAATTAGTAGATGATTCGATAAACGAAGAACTAGATAAGCAGATGGTAAATAATAATGTTATTTACAGTCAGAAATATAACTTTCCATCTATAGAATTATTAAAAACAAATGGACAATCTAAATTGAATAAGGAAGATAAGAAGGAGTTAATAAATAATGCTAACAAATTAGAAGAAACATTAAATAGCTTTGGAGTTGAAGCTAAAGTTATTCAAGTTAGTAAAGGACCTTCTGTTACAAGATTTGAACTTCAGCCTAGTCCAGGTGTTAAGGTAAGTAAAATTGTTAATTTGTCTGATGATATAGCATTAGGATTAGCAGCGTCAGGCGTTAGAATTGAGGCCCCTATACCTGGAAAATCTGCTATAGGTATAGAGGTACCAAATAGAGAACTGACGGCTGTATATTTAAGAGAAGTTATAGAATCGCCGGAATTTATTAATTCAAGTAAAAATTTAGCTTGTTCTTTAGGTAAGGATATAGGAGGAAACTGTGTTGTTTGTGATCTTAGTAAAATGCCGCATATGCTTATAGCAGGAGCTACTGGTTCTGGAAAAAGTGTGTGTATAAATACGTTAATTGTAAGTTTACTCTATAAGTATTCTCCAGATAATGTTAAATTATTAATGATAGACCCAAAAGTAGTTGAGCTTAGCGTCTACAACGGAATACCTCATTTATTGATACCAGTTGTTACAGACCCAAAGAAAGCAGCAGGGGCATTAAATTGGGCTGTTCAGGAAATGACAAGAAGATATAGGCTTTTTGCTGACAATAGTGTAAGGAATATTGAAAGTTATAATGAATTATGCGAGAAAGGCATAGTAGAAAATAAGCTTCCTTTTGTAGTTATAATTATCGATGAGTTAGCAGATTTAATGATGGTGTGTCCTAATGATATTGAAGACTATATAGGACGTTTAGCTCAGATGGCAAGAGCTGCAGGTATGCATCTAGTTATCGCTACGCAAAGACCTTCTGTAGATGTCATAACAGGTGTAATTAAGGCTAATATACCTTCACGAATATCCTTTGCAGTATCTTCTCAAATTGATTCAAGAACTATATTGGATACAGCTGGTGCCGAAAAGCTATTGGGGAAAGGAGACATGCTTTTTTATCCTGTTGGTGAAGGAAAACCTATAAGAATTCAAGGTGCATTTATTTCTGAAAGTGAAGTTGAGAATGTGGTAAGCTTTATAAAAGATAATCAAGGGGAACCACAATATGAAGATGATATAATAGACCATATTGATACAAGTTCTAATTCAGAAAGTTTGGAAGCAGATGAATTATTAGATGAAGCTATTAGAATAGTAGTAGAGATTGGACAGGCATCCACATCACTTCTGCAAAGGAGACTTAGAATTGGCTATAATAGGGCAGCTAGAATAATTGATCAAATGGAAGAAAGGGGCATAATATCAAGTAAAGATGGAAGTAAGCCTAGGCAAGTTCTTGTAAATAGAGAAAGCTATGACGGAAAAAATAATTAAATCCTTTGGTTTTAGAATTTTTTCTTGTAAAATGTAAAAAGTAGATTTAAAATAAAGTATGAGTTTTGGATTTAATTACTTATCTAATTAGGAGGAAAAATAGTGAATAAATTGAAAGTTGGGCTTATAAGTTTAGGCTGTGATAAAAATAGGATTGATTCTGAAATTATCCTAAGTCATATAAATATGGATAATATTATAGTTAATAATCCTAAGGAAGCAGATATTATAATTGTAAATACTTGTGGATTTATTGAATCTGCAAAGCAGGAATCTATAGATACTATACTTGAGATGTCAAAGTATAAGGAAAGATATAATTGTAAGCTGATTGTGGTTACAGGATGTTTAACTCAAAGGTATGGCAAAGAACTTATGGAACTTTTGCCTGAAATAGATATAATGCTAGGAGTAAATGATTATGCCAAGCTAAATGAAAGTATAAAGAACTGTATGGAAAACAAAAACTCTAAATTTTATAGTTGCAACTATAGTGATTCGAGTATAAATGAAGGAAAAAGGATTCTTACTACAGCCCCACATACTGCATATTTGAGGATTTCTGAGGGCTGTGATAACTTTTGCACTTACTGCATAATTCCCAAAATTAGGGGTAAATATAGAAGTAGAAACATAGAAAGTATATTAGAAGAGGCTAAGAGTTTAGCAAGTCAGGGAGTAAAAGAAATCATAGTTGTTGCACAGGATACTACTAGGTATGGCATCGATATATATGGTGAGAGAATGCTTTCAAAGCTTATAAGAGAAATATCTAATATTGAAGAAATACAATGGATAAGAATATTATATTGTTACCCGGAAGAAATTACAGATGAATTAATAAATGAAATAGCGAATAATAATAAAGTATGTAATTACTTAGATATTCCTATACAACACATAAGTGATGATGTATTAAAACTTATGGGCAGAAGAGGAAGAAAAAGAGAAATAATAAACAATTTAAATAAGCTAAGAGATAAAATACATGATATAGCAATAAGAACATCTATAATTGTAGGTTTTCCTGGGGAAAGTGAAGAAAATTTTGATGAATTAAAACATTTTATAAAAGAGATAAGATTTGATAAGCTAGGTGTATTCAAATATTCTCAAGAAGAAGGTACACCAGCAGCGGAAATGGAAAATCAAATAGATGAGGATACAAAGAAAAAGCGTGAAGAGGAGCTAATGCTTATTCAACAAGATATATCAAAAGAAATTAATACTAGTAAAATAAATAGAATTTATGAAGTTCTTATTGAAGGAAAAGAAAAAGAATTATGGTATGGTAGAAGTTATGAGATGGCTCCAGAAATAGATGGATTAATTTATTGTGAAAGTGATAAAAATTTAGCAATAGGAGATATAGTGAAAATTAAGATCACTAATAGCTCTGAATATGATTTAATGGGAGTTGTTATGTAATGAATCTTGCAAATAAACTTACATTACTTAGAATACTTTTAGTTCCGTTTTTTTTAATATTTATTACTATTAAAGATATTCCTTATGGTAAGCCAATTGCAATAGCTATTTTTGTAATTGCTTCTATTACAGACAAATTAGATGGATACATAGCAAGAAGTAGAAATCAAATAACTAGATTTGGTAAGTTTATGGATCCATTAGCTGATAAACTTTTAGTTACAGCTGCTCTAATTTCTCTTGTAGAGTTTCATATTATACCAGCTTGGGCAGCTATGATAATTGTAGCAAGGGAATTTGCAGTAACTGGTCTAAGATCAATTGCAGCAGCAGAAGGCATAGTTATTGCTGCAAGTAATTGGGGAAAAGCTAAAACTGTAACTCAAATAATTGCTATTATAATGGCATTAATAAACTTAAATTATAATCATATATCTCTTGGTATAATCAAAAAGTATATAACTTATCCTCATAGATTTCTAATTATAGCAACAGATGTTGCTATGGCAGTGGCAATAGCTATAACCATAATTTCAGGTGTGGATTATTTTGTTAAAAACAAAGATGTGGTGAGGACTGATAGATAAAAGATTTTGAACGGAATATAAAGTTATTGAAATTGATTGGTTAAATATCTTTAATTTGTCTATAATTAAAGATAGAAAGTTCCTGACTTTCAGGAACTTTTATTTTGCACAAAGATAACTATAAAATTAATTCATTTAGTTGACCGCAAATAGAATATGTTATATAATAATTAGAGAACAGGTGTTCGAATAGAAAGGAAGTGAATTCCATGGGGAATATTAATAGTGAGAAATTAAAAGCTTTAGAAGCAGCTATGGGTCAAATAGAGAAACAATTTGGAAAAGGTTCTATAATGAAACTAGGTGAGCATAGCATATTAAATGTTGATGCCGTATCAACAGGATGTCTTGATCTTGACATAGCGTTAGGTATCGGTGGGGTTCCTAGAGGAAGAGTTATAGAGATATTTGGACCTGAATCTTCAGGTAAAACTACTGTAGCTTTGCATATAGTTGCTGAAGCTCAAAAATCAGGTGGAACAGCAGCATTTATAGATGCAGAGCATGCACTTGACCCTGCATATGCGAAAAACTTAGGAGTAGATATAGAAAACTTAATAGTATCACAACCAGATACAGGAGAGCAGGCGCTAGAAATAGCTGAAGCATTAGTAAGATCAGGAGCAATAGATGTAATAGTTGTAGATTCAGTAGCAGCTTTAGTTCCTAAAGCAGAAATAGAAGGAGAAATGGGAGATTCACATGTTGGATTACAGGCTAGACTTATGTCTCAGGCCTTAAGAAAACTCACTGGATCTATAAATAAATCGAAATGTGTTACTATATTTATAAACCAATTAAGAGAAAAAGTTGGAATTATGTTTGGTAATCCTGAAACAACTCCAGGAGGAAGAGCGTTGAAATTCTATGCTTCAGTAAGAATGGATGTTAGAAGAATAGATTCAATAAAACAAGGTGATGATATCGTTGGTAATAGAACAAAGGTTAAAGTTACTAAAAACAAAGTTGCACCACCTTTTAAACAAGCTGAATTTGACATTATGTATAATCAGGGAATATCAAGGGAAGGTAATGTTCTTGATGTAGGAGTTAGAGAAGAATTAGTACAAAAAAGCGGTGCATGGTTCTCATATAAGGAAACTAGACTAGGACAAGGAAGAGAAAATGCAAAACAATTTTTAAGGGAAAATCCTGAGATTTTATATGAAATAGAAAATAAAATCAGAGAAAAATATGAATTGCCTTTAGCTTCAGTTAAACCTTCAGATAATAGTAAACCAGATAATAAAAAGCAGGAAACAGAAGTTAAAAGCGAATAATTATCTGCAAAATCGCAAGTATTTAAATACTTGCGATTTTATAGCATGAATGTAATTTCTGAATTTAAATATATATTAGTAGGCAAAATAATTAATAGAAAACTATAAACTTGACAATATGAGAAATATAATATAAAATTAAGACAAATTCTGGTTTGTCATTTGCTTAGTAGTTACCAGTTGAATAAATATGACACCTTTTCTATGCTTGCATATTTGACTAAATTATAGATACACAAATAAGCGAAGGAGGTGTTCATGTGAGTGGAATATATATTGAAATTATTTTTGGTATAGTAATAGCAATTGGTTTATTTATTGGATTTTATATAACTAAAAATAAAGCTGATGCTATAAAATCACAGGCTCTTGAAGAGTCTCATAGATTGAAAGAAGAAGCTGAAAGAAATGCTGAATCTAAAAAGAAAGAAGCCATTCTAGAAGCTAAAGAAGAAGTTCATAGATTGAGATCAGATTTTGAGAGGGAATCAAGAGATAGAAGAAACGAGGTACAAAGGCTTGAAAGAAGAATAATTCAGAGAGAAGAATTACTTGATAAAAAGAGTGATACGCTTGAGAAAAGAGAAGATAGCCTAAATAAAAAGCAACAAGAAATTAGTGAATTGCAAGCAAGTATAGAAGAATTGTATGAAAAACAAAGAGAAGAACTTCAAAGATTGTCAGGATTAACATCTGAAGAAGCTAAGGAACTTTTATTGGAAGAAATTAACAAGGAAATTAAACATGAAGCGGCAATAATGATTAAAGAAGTGGAAGCAAAGGCTAAAGAAGAAGCTGACAAAAAAGCACGAGAAATTATAACTTGTGCTATACAACGATGTGCAGCAGATCATGTAGCTGAGACTACAGTTCATGTTGTTGCTCTTCCTAATGATGAAATGAAAGGAAGAATAATTGGAAGAGAAGGTAGGAACATAAGGACATTGGAAACCTTAACAGGTGTGGATTTAATAATAGACGATACACCTGAGGCAGTAATTCTTTCAGGATTTGATCCAATAAGAAGAGAAGTGGCAAGAATAGCTTTAGAAAAGCTGATAATTGATGGAAGAATTCATCCGGCAAGAATTGAGGAAATGGTTGAGAAGGCTAAAAAAGAAGTTGAAAATGATATCAAAGAAGAAGGAGAACAAGCAACTTTTGAAACTGGAGTACATGGTCTTCATTCAGAATTAATAAAATTATTAGGAAGATTAAAATACAGAACCAGTTATGGGCAGAATGTTTTAAAGCATTCTATAGAAGTTTCATATCTAGCTGGTCTCATGGCTTCAGAACTTGGTATTGACCCTACTTTGGCTAAGAGGGCAGGATTACTTCATGACATTGGTAAATCAGTGGATCACGAGGTTGAAGGACCACATGCAATTATAGGAGCAGAAGTTGCAAAGAAATATCGTGAATCTTCAGTAATAGTTAATGCTATTGCTGCTCACCATGGTGATGTAGAGTTTCAATCTTTAGAAGCTGTGCTTGTTCAGGCTGCAGATGCAATATCAGCTGCTAGACCAGGAGCAAGAAGAGAAACATTAGAAGCTTATATTAAGCGTCTAGAGAAATTAGAAGAGATAGCAAATACATGTGAAGGCGTAGAGAAGTCATATGCCATTCAAGCAGGTAGAGAGCTTAGGATTATGATAAAACCAGAAGATGTTGACGATGCAGGGGCTGTTGAAATGGCGAGGAACATAGCTAAGAGAATTGAAAGCGAGCTAGAATATCCAGGCCAGATAAAGGTAAATGTTATAAGAGAAACCCGTGCAATCGAATACGCAAAGTAATTAAACAAGATAGCAATATTCCTTTTAAGTTTTGTAAAATGTGAAACCTTTACAAATTTTAAAAGGAATTTTTAATTTTTTGTAGAATATTATACAGTAAAAATAATAACAAATAGAGTTAATTATAGTATATAGGAGGTTCAGTATGGAAGTATTAAAAGTTTCAGCAAAGTCAAACCCAAATTCGGTGGCAGGAGCTCTAGCAGGAGTATTAAGAGAAAGGGGAGCAGCAGAGATTCAGGCTATAGGTGCAGGTGCTTTAAATCAAGCAATTAAAGCAGTTGCTATTGCGAGAGGATTTGTTGCGCCAAGTGGAATAGATTTAATTTGTATACCAGCATTTACTGACATTGAAATAGATGGTGAGGAAAGAACTGCAATTAAGTTAATAGTGCAGCCAAGATAAACAAATAGAAAAAATAAATATAATTTGTTAAAGGGGACTTGAATTTAGATCGGGTCCTTTTATTTATTATTAAAATATGTTAAATTAAAGGATGTTGACTATATCATAAGCTATGATAAAATGTAAAAGGTATGGATTAAAACAAATTAATATATAAGTTTTAGTTAAACTATAAGGAGGAAACCATGGACGTAAAAGCATTATTACAGTTGATGAGGCCTAAGCAGTGGATTAAGAATTTTTTTGTATTTGCAGCAATAACTTTTTCAGGAAATTTTTTTAATACAAAGATACTATACTTAAATATCGTAACGTTTATTTTATTTTGTTTAACAGCATCTTCTATTTATATATTGAATGATATTGTAGACATTGAAAAAGATAGGTGCCATCCTGACAAGAAAAAAAGGCCACTCCCTAGCGGAAGAGTTTCTTTAAAGGCGGCTATAATATTGGACATACTAATTGTTTTTTGTGTGTCATATTTCTCCTACACAATGTTAAATATAAAAATATTAAGTATATTATTTATCTATTTATTTATTAATGTACTTTATTCTTTCAAATTAAAAAATATAGTTATAATAGATGTAATGATAATAACTTTTGGATTTGTCTTAAGAGTTGAGAGTGGAAGTTTAGCTACAGGAGTTCAAGTTTCTCCATGGTTATTTTTATGTACTATATTATTAGCATTATTTTTAGCACTTAATAAAAGAAAAAGTGAAATAATTACCTTAAAGGATAAAAGTGGATCTCACAGAAAGATATTAGAAGAATACTCTATTGAAATGTTAGATAAAATGCTTATTATAGTAACACCATCTATACTAATGGCATACTGTCTATATACGTTTAGTTCTGTTCAAAGTAAGACTATGATATTTACAATACCTTTTGTATTATACGGAATTTTTAGATATGAGTATCTTGTGGATAAAAAGAACGTTGGTGGAAAGCCAGAAGATGTATTTGGAAAGGATATACCGTTTTTAGTGAATATGGTATTGTGGATAACTGCTATTTTAACCATTATATACTTAAAGTTATAGAAAGGATATTAAATTATATGGAGAATAAAAACGTAAGAATAGATACATATTATAAAATAATATTAATTATTAGTTTGTGCTTATCTATAATGTGGATATTGCTAATAAGAACGAAACCATTTTCAGACTTTGAATACTATTATAATTTAGCAATTGACATAGCTAATGGCATGCCCTGGGGTGATACGTATACATCTGTTGGGTATCCCATAGTTCTTGGTGGGATTTTTAAAATATTTGGTTCAAGTTTAATTTCGGCTCAGATATTTAATTTAATTCTTGCATTTATATCCGATTTTTCTCTTTTGATGATACTCAAAAAATTGGACATAAGTGAAATGCAAAAAAGAGTTATATTTACTATATTTGCATTTATGCCCAATAATATTGTATATAATAGCATGATTGCTACTGAAGTATTATTTACCACAATAATTTTGCTTATAACAAATATTTTTTTAGGAAAAGGCAAATTTAAATACATATGGATAGGAATACTTACCGGACTTAATACGATGATAAAACCTTTTTTTATAGTGTTTTTCTTTGCAATATTTATCGTTGAGATATTAAAAGAAAGGAAACTAATAAAGCCTTTAAAGAATTCTTTTATAGTTTTAGTTATATGTTGTATAGTAATTTCACCATGGATTTATAGAAATACTAAGCTTATGGGGCAGTTTACATTTGTATCAAACAATGGGGGAATAGTTTTATATATTAACAACAATTCGCAAAATAATAAAGGCAGATGGATGGCTGCTAGTGATGTTGAAAATTCTATAGTAAAAAAACCAGAGTATGAAAAAGCAAACATGACCGAAAAAAATAAGATGCTTGGGACAGCTGCTAAAAAGTGGATCAGAAATCATCCAAAGGAATTTGTTGTTCTGGGATTTAAAAGACTTTATAATACATATCTTTGGGGTGATGATGTATTATACAGCACATATGGAAGCAATTTAAGTGAAAATGTTAAAGAAATAATTTTTACTGTATCCAATGATATTAGGAGTATATTATTTGTGCCTGCTATAATATATATATTAGTTTACAGCTTTCTAATTTTAAAAGCTATTATTTTTGGAGCAACCAACCAGTTAAATAGATTTACATTATATACTGTAATAGTATTTTTTATGTTTACTTCAGTATATTTTGTTACGGAAGGACAAGGTAGATATGCTTTCCCTGAAATATTTATAATGATATATTGTTTTTCTCAGTTTATTAAAACTTCAATCTTGAAAATAAAGGAGTTATTCTTATGATATGGCTAATTTTAACATCAGTTTTTTTAGGTGCCGTGGGACAAGTTTTGGTTAAGTATGGAGCAGTAAATCTTCAGTTGAATTTTGCTGCAAAATATATAATTCCAAGTATATTAGATATAATGAAGAATGTTCCTGTAATGCTTGGAATTATATCCTATGGCTTAAGTTTTTTGATTTGGATAAAAGTTTTAAGTAAAGTTGAGTTAAGTTATGCATATCCTATGGTTAGTATAGGATATATATTGATTATGTTTTTTTCCTATTTTATATTTAAAGAAAACATTTCATTTATGAGATTAATAGGAGTAATTTTTATTATAATAGGAGTTATATTAGTTGCAAAAAGTTAAAAATATATTATATAATTGATAATTAAGTGAAATGGTGATATATTGTAGTAAATAGATTTTGTTATATTTTGAGAAAATGGGTGATATAATGCTATATGCAGATTTACACATTCACTCTAACTATTCTGATGGTAAATTTTCACCAGAAAAAATAGTTGACCTATCAAAAAGAAAAAATATAAAATATATTTCTATAACAGATCATGATACAATTGATTCTCAATATATAGTTAATGATACAAGCATAAAAAATATAAATATAATTCCGGGTTTGGAGATAAGTTCTCAATACAAGGATTCAGAAATTCACATTTTAGCATATTTTATTGATTTAGAAAATAAAAATTTAAAAAATAGTCTAAATAATATTAAATACAGCAGGCAAGAACGAGTAAGACGGATAATAAGTAAGTTGAATGATTTGAATATAGATATAAATATTGAGGACATAGATAAAGAAGATTACAATAAATCTATAGGAAGACCTCATATTGCAAAAGTTCTTGTCGATAAAGGATTAGTAGGAAGTATTAAAGAAGCATTTCAAAAATATCTAATGAAAAACAGACCTGCATTCGTTGAAAGATGTAAGATAGATTATAAAGAAGCTTTAAAGCTTATATTAGATGCAAAAGGTGTACCAATATTGGCGCACCCAGGAGAAATATATAGAAATATAAATATAGAAAGTATAATAAAAGATTTAAAGATGTACGGTTTAAAAGGTATAGAAGTGTTTCATCCATCACATTCTCCCAAAACTATAAACAATTTTTATAATTTAGCTAAAAAGTATTCAATGGCAATTACTGGAGGGAGTGATTGTCATGGTAATAAAATGAATGGAGAATATATGTTAGGTACTATTGGTATAAATGAAACTTTAACTCATAAATTTTTAAAATCAAATTATAAGAACTTACGGGATATGGAGGAAGCAAAATGATATTATCAAAAAAAGCAAAGCAAATACAGCCATCTATTACTTTAGCAATAACAGCTAAAGCCAAAGCGATGAAAGCGGAAGGAATTGACGTTATAGGTTTTGGCGCAGGCGAACCAGATTTTAATACTCCGGAAAACATTCAAAATGCAGCAATTGATGCTATTAGAAAGGGTTATACCAAGTATACTCCAGCATCAGGTACTATAGAGCTCAAGAAAGCAATTGTAGATAAATTCAATAAGGATAATAATTTAAAGTATGAAACATCACAGATTATAGTATCTTCAGGTGCTAAACAGAGTTTAGCAAATACATTTTCAGCCACATTAAATCCAGGGGATGAGGTTATTGTTCCGATACCTTATTGGGTAAGCTATCCAGAGTTAATCAAATTAGCAGATGGTGTTCCAGTATTCGTTGAAACAAATGAAGAAAATAGCTTTAAGTACACTATAGAAGCTTTAAGAAATGCTATGACAGAAAAGACGAAAATGATATTACTAAATAGTCCAAACAATCCGACAGGTACTGTATATACTGAGGAAGAACTTAAGGCAATAGCAGAGCTTGCCAAAGAAAAAGATATATTAATTTTATCGGATGAAATTTATGAAAAATTAATATATGGAGATACTAAGCATATAAGTATTGCAAGTTTATCACAAGATGCTTACAATAGAACTATTGTTATCAATGGTGTTTCAAAGACATATTCTATGACTGGCTGGAGAATAGGATATGCGGCGGCTAGTGAAGAAATAGTTAAGTTAATGTCAAATATACAAAGTCATACAACTTCTAATCCTAATTCTATTGCTCAATATGCATCTGTAGCGGCTTTAGAGGGTGACGAGGAACAAATGAATAAGATGGTTACAGAGTTTAAACGTAGAAGAGAGTATATGGTTAACAAAATAAATTTGATAGATGGATTATCTTGCATGAATCCAGAAGGTGCATTTTATGTAATGATGAATATATCAAAGATTTTTGGGAAAAAATGTAATAAAAATGAAATCAAAGATTCAATAAGTTTTTCAGAGCAATTATTAGATAAAGAAAAGGTAGCTGTTATACCAGGGATAGGCTTTGGAGTGGATAACTACGTAAGATTGTCCTACGCTACTTCTATGGAGAATATTGAAAGAGGATTAGATAGGATAGAGAAGTTTGTAAAAGAATTAGAATAAAAAGTGTAATTTCAAAAGAAATTTTAATACGATAATATAAAGTTTAATAAAATTTATATTCATGAAATCTTTTACATGAAAAAATAACCATTGAAACCAGTCGGAAAAATGTTATAATAATAAGGAAAGTTTGTCATATATTATTATATTATAAAATTGAGGTGAATTTGATGGTATCTAAAGAAGTTACTGTAAAAAGTGCTACTGGTTTACATGCAAGACCAGCAACTTTATTAGTAAAAAAGGCTTCTTCTTTCAAATCAGATATAAGTATAGAATTTGATGGAAAGAAAGCTAATGTAAAAAGCTTAATAGGTGTGTTATCACTAGGTGTAACTAAAAATTCGACAGTAAAAGTTGTGGCATCAGGAGATGATGAAGCTTTAGCTGCTGAAGAAGTATCTAAGCTAATTGAATCATTAGAAGAATAAGAGAATTTCATATAAATAAAAGGCTCATAAATATGAGCCTTTTATTTATTGTTTAAATGGTTTCTTCATTTTAAATATAAGCATTAGCATGTCCACACTAGCTGCCCCAACAAGGATGTATATAATTCTTCCTAATAAGTTTACAGGTTCTCCGAGAAGAGTTCCTATCAAATTAAAATTTAATAATCCTATAAATCCCCAATTAAGTGACCCTATGATTACAAGAACTAAAGAAATTTTATCTAGTAGATTAAACTTATACATAAATACCTCCAAGACCCTATAGTTTTATTCTAATAAATTATATTACTTTAATTAAAAAATAGAACAGTTTGTAAACAATTCTATTAATAAAATTGTTTAGATTTAGAAAGACTTAAAATATATCAAAAAAGAAAAAATACGAACAAAACATATATGAAACAGATCTGATATATGTTATAATGTGAATGAAATTATTAAAAATAAAAAATATGTACGTGTGGAGGTTCTTTTAACTATGAGAGATATATACAATACGCCGTTGAATACAAGATATGCTTCAAAGGAAATGAGTTACTTATTTTCAGATGATATGAAATTTAAGACTTGGAGAAAGTTATGGGTTGCATTAGCAGAATGTGAAAAAGAATTAGGACTTAATATCACTGAAGAACAAATAAATGAATTAAAAAGTAATATAGATAACATAAATTATGAAATAGCTGAAAAAAGAGAAAAAGAAGTACGTCATGATGTTATGAGTCATGTTTATGCTTATGGAGTGCAGTGCCCAAGTGCGAAGGGAATAATACATTTAGGGGCAACTAGTTGCTATGTAGGAGACAACACAGATTTAATAATAATGAGAGAAGCTTTATTAATTGTAAAAAAGAAAGTATTAAATGTAATTAATTCTTTATCTAAGTTTGCAATTAAACATAAGGATGTACCTACATTAGGTTTTACTCATCTTCAGCCAGCACAGTTAACAACTGTAGGAAAGAGAGCAACGCTCTGGATTCAGGAACTTTTTTTAGATTTAGAAAATCTAGAGTTTATAATTGATCATATGAGATTTAGAGGGGTAAAAGGAACAACAGGTACTCAAGCTAGCTTTATGGAGTTATTTAATGGTGATGAAGAAAAAGTAAAAAAATTAGATAAAATGGTAACAGAGAAAATGGACTTTAAAGAAGAATTTATGGTAACAGGTCAGACTTATACAAGAAAGTTGGACTCTATTATACTTAATACATTAGCAGAAATTGCTCAAAGCGCTTATAAATTTAGTAATGACTTAAGAATACTTCAGAATATGAAGGAAATGGAAGAGCCTTTTGAAAAGAATCAAATTGGTTCATCAGCTATGGCTTACAAGAGAAATCCTATGAGATCTGAAAGAATTGGAGCGTTAGCAAGATATATAATTGTAAACTCATTAAATCCAGCAATAACTGCTTCTACACAGTGGTTTGAAAGAACACTAGATGACTCAGCTAATAAGAGAATTGCAGTTGCAGAAGCGTTTTTGGCACTAGATGGAGTGCTTAACTTATATATGAATGTATCAAGTAACATGGTAGTTTATCCAAAGGTTATAGCAGCACATGTAAAGAATGAATTACCTTTTATGGCTACTGAAAACATTATTATGGAAGCTGTTAAAAGAGGTGGAGATAGACAAGAACTTCATGAGAGAATAAGACAACATTCTATGGAAGCAGCTAAAATGGTTAAAATGGAAGGTAAAGAAAATGATTTAATTGAAAGAATTATAAAAGATGATTTCTTCAATATGACAGAAGAAGAGATAGTATCATTAATTGATTCTAAGAAATTTATAGGTAGAGCTCCAGGACAGGTAGAAGACTTTATAGATGAACAAATAAGACCTATACTTGAAGTAAATAGAGGATTACTTGGAGAAGAAGCAGAAATCAATGTATAAAATATATAGACACCCACGGCCGACATTTAACTTATACTCCGGGATATGTTTCTAAACTTCAGCACTATAAAA
>NZ_JAEEGC010000102.1 GCF_019207025.1 Clostridium thailandense
ATGATGAAGCTTACTAAAGAGGGAAAAGCTCTTTACATGCACTGTCTTCCAGCTGATATCACTGGTGTAAGCTGTGAGGCTGGTGAAGTCGATGCTAGCGTATTTGATCGTTATCGTACACCACTTTACAAAGAAGCAAGCTTCAAACCATATATTATAGCTGCTATGATGTTCTTGAGTAAGGTTAAAGATCCTTCGAAAACACTTGAGGAACTTTTAAAAAACAAGCCTCAAAGATTTTCAGGTAAATAAAATAAGCATTTGAATTTTACGGAGTGTAACAAAGTGCTTTGAGACACTTCGTAAAATTTAAATATGAATTACGTAATATAAAAATTTATTTTTTAATATATGCCTTAAGGGGGAAATTAAATGAGTGATAAGATGAGAGTAATTTCATTTGAAAAAATTCTTACAATGATTACTGAAGAATTAAAAGAAAGAGGATCTATTTTTGGTATTCATCAAGGTAAATTTTATAGAAATAAAAGTGGAAAATCAATTGAGCTATTTGGCGAAAAGTTAACTTCACCACTAGGTCCTGCAGCAGGTCCTAATTCGCAATTAACTCAAAACATTGTTGCATCATATTTAACAGGAAGCAGATTTATCGAGCTTAAAACAGTGCAAATTATTGATGGAGAAGATTTACCTGTAGCTAAACCTTGTATTCGTGCAGAAGACGAATGTTATAATGTAGAATGGTCTACAGAACTAAGAGTACCAGATGCTTATGACGAGTATATAAAAGCTTGGTTTTTACTTCATGTTTTAATGAAGGAACTTAAATTAAGTGAAGAAAGAGATTTTATGTTCAATATGAGTGTTGGTTATGACTTAGAAGGTATAAAATCTCCTAAAATAGATGCCTATATTGAAGGAATGCGCAATGCGTCAAATACAGCTGTTTGGAAGGAATGTAGAGAAGTACTTCTTAATAACATAAATTCATTTACTAACTTTACTAAAGAAGATTTAGATAAAATCTCACCAGTTGTTTGTCCATCAATTACATTATCTACTCTTCATGGATGTCCACCGCAAGAAATTGAGAGAATTTCAGAATATCTGCTTAAAGAAAAAAATCTACACACTTTTATAAAAATGAATCCAACTCTTTTAGGAGAAAAGTTTGTTAGAGATACTTTTGATGCAATGGGTTATGACTATGTAGTTTTAAATGGGCATCATTTTGTAAACGATTTACAATATTCGGATGCAATAGCAATGCTAAAGAGATTAAAAGTGGTTGCAGGAAAGCTAAATCTAGAAATAGGAGTAAAACTAACTAATACTTTACCAGTTAAAATTGATAATGGTGAATTGCCAGGAGAAGAAATGTATATGTCAGGACGTTCTCTTTTCCCACTTTCGATTACCTTGGCATCAAGATTATCTAAGGACTTTGATGGCGATTTACAAATATCCTATTCTGGTGGCGCAGACTATTTTAACATAGATAAAATTTTAGCTACAGGAATTCAGCCAATTACAGTTGCAACTACTATATTAAAACCAGGTGGATATGAGAGAATTACACAAATGGCTGAAAAGGTTGAGGGAGAATTAAAAGGAGGCTTTGCAGGCATTAATACAGAATTACTTGATAAGCTAGCTAAAGAATGTATAAATGATAAACACCACGTTAAAGACTTAAGAACTGTGGACAGCAGAAAGCTTTCTTTAGAATTACCTACTTATGATTGTGCAACAGCACCTTGTACTATAGGATGTCCTATAAACCAGCAAATTCCTGAGTATGTGGCTTTAGTTGGTGATAAAAAATATGATGAAGCTTTTGCTGTAATCGCTAATGATAATACTGCACCAGCAATTACAGGAAGCATCTGTAATCATAACTGCCAATACAAATGTACTAGATTAGATTATGATGAATCAGTTTCAATTAGAGATATGAAAAAGATTGCAGTACTAAATTCTCAAGATAAATTTATTGAGAATGTTAAAGTATCAGAGATAAAGAGTGGAAAAAAGGTAGCAGTTATAGGTGCTGGCCCTGCAGGAATGGCAACAGCTCTATTCCTAAGAAGAAACGGGGTAGACGTAACTGTAATGGATAGAAAAGAAAAACCTTATGGTGTTATAGAATATGTTATACCAGAGTTTAGAATTTCTTCTGAAATGATTAAAAAAGACTTTGAGCTTGTTAAGAGTCATGGAGTAGAATTTAAATTTGGTGTAAATGAGAATTTCAATATAGATGAATTAAAGAAGGCTTATGATTATGTAGTATTAGCAATAGGTGCTTGGAAGCCAGGAAGTGTATCACTTAAAGAAGGAAGTGAAAAAGCAGTAAATGCAATTCAATTCCTAGAGACACATAAAGCGAAAAAGGGAGATATGAATTTAGGAAAACACGTTTGTGTTATAGGGGGCGGAGACGTTGCAATGGACTGTGCCCGTGCTGCTAAGAGAGTTGCTGGAGTAGAAACAGTATCTATCGTTTACAGAAGGACTAAGAAGTTTATGCCAGCTGATAGAGAGGAAATTCAATTAGCTCTTGCTGATGGCGTACTTTTTAAAGAACTTCTTTCACCAGTTGCAATTAAAGATGGAATACTAGTTTGTGATGAAATGGTATTAGGTGATAAAGATGCGAGCGGAAGAAGAAGTCCTGTTGCTACAGGAAATACAGTAGAATTAGATGCTGATACAGTTATATTTGCTGTAGGTGAAAAAGTAGATAGTGAAATACTTGAAAAGAATGCAATAGAGTTAGATGCTAAAGGTTTCGCTAAAGTAAATAATACATGTGAAACAAGTATTTCAAATGTGTATGTTGCTGGAGATATGAAAAAGGGACCAGCTACTATTGTTAAGGCAATTGCAGATGGAAAAACAGTAGCTAAAGATATATTAGCGAAAGAAGGATTAAGCAATGATTTTGAGAAAAAAGTTATTTCTGTAGATCAAAAGACAATATACAGTAGAAAAGGTATATTAAAAGATGCTATTAACTCAGAAAAAGAAGCTGAAAGATGTCTTTCATGTAATAATATTTGCGAACTATGTGTTGATGTTTGTCCTAATAGAGCAAATATTATGATTGAAGTAGAAGGAGACTTTGTTTCTTCGCATCAAATAGTACACATAGATGGAATGTGTAACGAATGTGGTAACTGCGGTATCTTCTGTCCTTATAAGGGAAATCCATATAAAGATAAGATAACAGCCTTCTGGAATGAAGAAGATTTTGTTGATAGTACAAATAAAGGATTCTTAATTATAAATAAGGATAAGGGACTTTGCAAAGTAAGAACTGAAAATGGAGAGATTGTAGATTACACTATTGGCGAAGAAAATGTTGTTTCAAAACAAATGAAGAGTGTAATTAAGAGTTGTTTAGAGAAATATAGCTATATGCTGTAGAAATTTAAAAATATAAGGTTAGAGAGGGATTGTGAATGTTATTAATTGGAAATGGTAAAGTAATTACTAGAGATAATAAAAGACCAATTATTGACAACGGATGTGTTGCTGTTGATGGTAATAAAATCGTTGAAGTTGGTTTAACAGAAGAACTTAAGAACAAATATGAAGATGCCAGATTCATTGATGCAAAGGGTAGACTAATTATGCCTGGGTTTATCAACACTCATATGCACTATTACAGTACTTTTGCCAGAGGAATGGCTAATGATAGTCCTCCGGCAAATAACTTAGTAGACATATTAGAAGGATTGTGGTGGAGACTTGATAAAAAGTTGACTTTAGATGATGTTTATTATAGTGCAATTGTGCCAATGATTGATCAGGTGAAGAATGGAGTCACCACTGCTTTCGATCATCATGCAAGTCCATACGCAGTTAGAGGTAGCTTGTTTAAAATAGCAGAAGCTGCAGAAAAGATTGGTATCAGAAGTAATTTATGTTACGAAACTTCTGATAGAGATGGAGAGAAAATTGCTGATGAAGGAATTGCTGAAAATGTAGATTTCATTAAATATTGTAACAGCAAAAACGATGACATGCTTAAGGGTATGTTTGGGCTTCATGCTTCTATGACAATATCAGATAAAACTTTAAATAAGTGCCTTGATGCGATACAAGGATTAAATACAGGTTTCCATGTGCATACAGGTGAAGGTATTGAGGATTTACAGGATTCGAAAGCTAAATATGGTAAAGGTGTTGTAGAAAGATGGTATGATTCAGGGGTGCTTTCAGATAAGACTTTTGCAGTACACTGTATTCATGTTTCAGAGCAGGAAATGGATTTACTTAAGGAGAAGAACACAATAGTTGTTCATAATCCAGAGTCTAACATGGGAAATGCTGTAGGAGCATCACCTATACTTAAAATGTATGAAAAAGGAATACTATTGGGACTTGGAACAGATGGATATACTTCGGATATGATGGAGTCCTATAAAGTTGGAAATATTATACACAAACATGTTGCTGCAGATTCTAAAGTAGCATGGACAGAAATTCCACAAATGTTATTTGAAAATAACAAAAAGATTACCGAAAAATTTATCGATGGCCAAGTTGGAATCTTAAAAGAAGGCGCATTAGCAGATATAATTGTTGTAGATTACAATCCATGGACACCAATTAATGAAAATAATATTAATAGTCATTTATTGTTTGGCATAAGTGGACGTAATGTAGATACTACAATTATTAATGGAAAAGTTGTTGTAGAAGAAAGGCAACTCGTTGGCATCGATGAAGAAAGTATTATGGCAAAAGCTAGGGAATTAGCAAGTGCCGTATGGAAGCGTTTCTAAGAAATTTGTTGTTCATAGTTAAGGAACTTTTACTTCCTTAACTATGAACAATTTTTTTAAGGGTGTAGATTTAATAAAGGAGGACTTTGTGTGAAAAATTTTTTGATAGTTATAGTTTCATTTGTATTAGCTTTTATAATTGCAATTGGAACTAAATTAAAGGATACTAATGCTCTTTTATTATTCGGAATAATTAATTCGCTATTTATTTGGTTTGCACTATACTTTAGTGATAGAAGGAGCTCAAGTAAGGATGCTAATCAACCAGTATCTTTAACGAACAGAAATTATATGGAAGACAATGAGCTTAAAGCTTATTTGAAAAAAATACTTAATAATGCTATAGATTTAAATGATGCTTTAGAAAATATTAAAGCAGGTACAACAGAAAACGGAAAAGCTGCGGAACTTATTGCTCTAAATACACAAAGTATTGTGGAAGAGAATAGAGAACAATTAAAAATAGTTGATGAAGCAGCAGACAATTCTCAAAAAATTGCAGAAATGATCTTTAGTGCGGCTGAATTTGCTGATAATGCAAACAAGTCATCCCAAAGTTCTATGAACACTTCTATAGAGGCCAATAAATCGGTTAAAAAGATTATTGAAACTATGCAAGAAATTGAAAAAACGGCTGCACAGACTTCTTTAATAATAAATTCTCTGACAGAAAAATCGAAACGGATTGGAGATATTATATCTCTTATAACAAGTATTGCTGACCAGACTAATTTACTTGCATTAAATGCAGCAATCGAAGCAGCACGTGCAGGAGAAAATGGAAAAGGCTTCGCAGTGGTAGCAGATGAGGTAAGAAAACTGGCGGAACAATCTAACACCTCGGCTTCGGAAATAAGCAATATTATCAATGAAGTAAAGAAGGACATTAATTCTTCAGCAGTTTCTATTGAACAGGTAACAAACTATGTATCGGAAGGCATTGATGTGACAAATGCAGCAGGGTGCTCATTAGAAGAAATATTGGAAGCTTTTAGGCAGAGTGCAAAACAAACAGAAGAAATACAACATCGCATTAACGAAACCGTAAAAGGTTGTAATGCAGTAGTAGCTATTGCAGAAAAGAACCAGGAAATGGCGGGTACAACAGCAAGAGCGACTGCGGAAATTGCAGCAGCATCAGAAGAGCAAAGTGGGTCTATTGAAGAGATTATCAGCATTATAGATGTTATAACAGATTTATCAGAAAAAACTAAACAACATATTGCTTCTGCGGTTATGGATAAATTAATGTATAGCAAAACCCTTGAATTTAAGAAAATTGTAGAGAAAAATAAAAGCTTTAATGGTTCATTTCATACAATGAATTCAATTGCATTAGAATTAGGAGTGGATGAAGTAGATATTACTAATCCTAAAGGAATCATTTGCTATTCAAATGTAGAAAAAGCTATTGGTTTGAATATATATGAGTTAAAGATGAATAATGAAAATCGTGATATTAAGAAAGAGTTATTTGTTGATAAAATTCCATATTCTGCTAGTTCGCTCGAAATAAGTTCACAGACAGGAAAACTTTATAAATTTGTGATGATTCCAAACTACGAAACTGGAATTATATATCAAGTTTCATTATCTTACGAATCTCTATTAAAATTATTAAATTAAAGAGAATTTATTATTTATACATTAAAGTTAAACTAAATTTGATTTAGAACCTATAGTAGATGTTATTCCTAATAAATTGCTTTTATATTGATAGATTTAGAGTTGTTAATGAAGTATTTCGATTACAGCTAAGACTATAGTTATTTTCAGGAAAGAGGTTATACATAGGATGGCAAAAGACATAGATGAGAAGATATTGGATGCTGCAAGGAAGGTGGTATCAAGGGAAAAAATAAGCGGTACTCGTATGCGCATGATAGCAAAGGAAGCTAATATGAGTCAATCTAACCTGCATTATTATTTCCCAACTAAAAATGATCTAATGATAGCTATTTTAGATAAGATACAAGAAGAGTTTTTAGAAGATCGCAAGAACTATATTAATTTAGAAGATAAAACAATTGAAGAAAATGTTAGTGGATTTTTTGAACAGAAGAAAAATGAGATTCTTCATAACAAGGAAATAGATTGTCTTCAGTTTGATTATTGGGTTCAAGGAACAGTAAACGAAGAAGTAAGGGAAAAGTTTCAGAATACCTTTAATCTTTGGCGTAATAATATAAATAGAGTTTTGAATAAGAGTGAAGTTAATGAAAGTAAAAGGACTATGATTCCATTTATAATGATATCATTAATGATTGGAGCATCAATGCAATATCTTATTGATGAAGGCAAATTTGATTTAGAAGAATATTTTGATATAGTCAAAAAAATAATATTTGATTAAGTTTTATTAAGAAATAATTATTTTAGAGTGGTACAAGATGCCACTTTTTTTATATAGAATAAATTATTATAATAATTATATTAGATAAAATAGTTAAGTTACAAGGATGGATGACTATGACGGAATCATTATTAAAGCAAATTCAAGACACAGTGGTTAAATATACTAAAGTAATATCGAATGTTGTCAATGTTGATGTTGAAATTATTGATAAAGATTTTAACAGGATTGCAGGTACAGGAGTATATGAAGATAAAATTAATGAAAATATTTTAAAAGAAGCATATGTTTATAGTGAAGTTATAAAAACTGGAGAACATCATATAATAGAAAATCCAGGCCAACATGTTTTGTGTAAAGAGTGTCAAAGAAGAAATTGTTGCGTAGAAAAACTGGAAATAAGCACTCCCATAAAATTTGAAGATGAAATAATTGGTGTGATAGGACTCATTTGCTCCACTGAAGAACAAAGATCTAATATCCTAAATAAAATGGTTTCTTATTTGCAATTTTTAGATCAAATAGCAGAATTCATTGGAAATAAGATATACGAATATTTGGAAACAGAAAGAAACAAAGCATCGATTCTTTTGCTTGAACAAATAATAAATAATGTGGATAAAGGAGTAATAATTATTGATGATAATGATTGTATATTCCATATAAATAATAGTGCTATGAAGCAGCTTAGACTTACACCGGAGCATGTTGGTAAGGGTATTAAAATCACATCAAAAAATGAATTTATAATTGGAGAAGAGGAATTTTCTGTATTTATAGAGGATAGAGAATATCGTTTATTAGGAGAAATATTATTAGTTCCTATGGCGATTTCTTCTCATAGAAAGGTTTTTATATTTAACCAAATAAGAAAATTAAAAAATGATGCATATGAAATAACAAATGCTCATCAATCAATAAAGGTTGACAATATTTTAGGACAATGCAAGAAGATGTTAAATCTTAAAAAATCTATTCTAAAGGCGGCGGATTCAAACTCTACAATATTGATTACAGGTGAAAGTGGCACTGGAAAAGAATTGGTTGCAAGAGCAATACATTCAGAAGGTAAAAGAAGGGGTAAACCCTTTATTGCAATAAATTGTGGAGCCATTCCAGATGCTTTATTAGAAAGTGAATTTTTTGGATATGTAAAAGGTGCCTTTAGTGGAGCTAATCCCAATGGTAGAATAGGAAAGTTTGAATTAGCTAATAAAGGAGTGATTTTTTTAGATGAAATTGGAGATATGCCGCTTCATCTTCAAGTAAAAATATTAAGAGTGATTCAAGAAAGAAAACTTGTAAGAATAGGTTCAAATCAACTTATAGACCTGGATATTAGAGTAATAGCAGCTACTAATAAAGATCTAAAACAGTTGATAAAAGAAAATAAATTTAGAGAAGATCTTTATTATCGTTTAAATGTTATACCAATAGATATACCTCCATTAAGAGAAAGAGATGGAGATATAGAAATAATTATTATGAAGCTCATTGAGAAATATAATGGCGTATTTGATAAATATGTGCATACAATAGACATTGATGCTAAAGCTATATTAGTTAATTACTCTTGGCCAGGAAACATTAGAGAACTTGAAAATACTATAGAATATATGATTAACTTAGCCGATGAGAGTGGAATATTGACAATTGATATGATTCCTCAGAGCATTTTAGAATACAAGGGAGGAAACAAAGTTGGTTGTAATATTAATGATATCAGGACTCTTAAAGACATAGAAAATGAATACATCTTGAAAGCATTAGATATTTGTGGAAGGGATACAAAAGGAAAGCAGGTAGCTGCTAAAAAGTTAGGAATAGGAATAGCAACTCTTTATAGAAAGCTTGAAGATTTATAGAGTGCTGAAATAAAAATCAATATATCAAAGTGATTTAAAGGTTTGGGGAAGCATATAAAAATCTTTTTATTATCAAAATGATAAAAATACTGGTGATATGATTCCATGAAGATATTAGATAGGTGATTAAAGGAGCTATCATAATGATAAAAAATTATCATTATGATAGCTTTAACTATTTTGTAAAACTAAAATCCGTACAACAGCCATTTTTACAAAGTACGTGGGAGTATTAGAACGAGCAGTCATCGGGTAAACTTTATATTTTTTTGGCATAAAAATTGCTCATATAAAAAACATATGAATGAGTCGGCTATATTACTGTTATAAAAGTTCTTTCAGAAAAATTATTAGCAACTACAAAATAATGTAGTAATTCATTTAAAAGTGTAGAGGAGTTATTATGGCAAAGTTAAAAGTGAATATATGTGGTATAAATTTTCAGAATCCTGTTATGACGGCATCAGGGCCAAGTTCACAGGATGCAGATCTATGTATTGCTGCCGCAAAAGGTGGAGCAGGAGGAATAGTTACAAAAACAATATCTGTAGATCCTGCTGAAGTGCCACGCCCATGTATGGCTAATATAAATAGTGGGTTTATGAATGTAGAAATGTGGTCAGAGCTTACGAAGGAACAGTGGTTTGAGGTAGAGTATAAGAAGGCTAAAAAGATTAATGTACCAATAATTATAAGTATAGGTCACACAGCTTATGAAATTAAAGAATTGGCACCCTTTGTAAAACCTTATGCAGATGCGATTGAGATTTCCACTCATTATGAAGGTACAGATGTAACTCCATTTATTGAGGCTATAAAGATTGCTAAGAGAGAATTTGATGTACCTGTGTTTATGAAAATAGGTCCGCAAACAGACATTAAAAACATAGTGAAGGCTATAGAAGATGCTGGAGCAGATGGAATTGTTATGGTAAATTCTTTTGGGCCATGTATGTCAATAGATGTTAACACAGGATATCCTATCATAGGAAGTAAAACTGGCTATGGATGGCTTTCGGGAGTATCTATTCGGCCATTAGCAATAAGATGCATATATGAAGCATATCAGGCTGTTAACATTCCGATAATAGGAGTTGGTGGAATAACAAATGGAAAGGATGCAGCAGAAATGATTATGGCAGGAGCCTCTGCCGTTCAAGTGTGTACAGAAGCTATACTTAAAGGTCCTGAGGTATATGGAAGAATTACTAGAGAGTTAAATTCTTTTCTTGATGAGAAGGGATATAAAGATGTTAATGAAATAAAAGGATTTGCACATAAAAAGGCGAAGGAAAGAAAGTTCCGAACATATTCAATTCCACCAGTAGTGAATTACGATAATTGCGTAAAATGTGGAACTTGTAGAACTAGCTGTGTATACAAAGCCATTACAGTTGATGGTAAGCTTCATATAGATAAAGACAAGTGTTTTGGATGTGGCTTATGTGTAACAAAATGTCCCAAGCGAGCTTTAAAAATGCCCTTAGAGTAATATATAAAGCTTATTAGAATAGAAATTCATTTTACATTAATTAAATTGAGAGAATACGTAAAATTAGTAGAAATGATATTTATTTCTTGAATAGGGAGGAATGTTAAATGTTTAAAGTGAATGTAAATGGTGAGAATTACCAAAATGAAACAGATATGACATTAATAGATTTTCTACGAGAAGAATTAAGAATAACATCAGTAAAGAATGGATGTAAAGAAGGCGCTTGTGGAACTTGTACTGTTATTATTGATGGGAAGACAACTCGTGCTTGTGTACAAAAGCTTTCTAGATTGGAAGGTAAAAGGATACAAACTATAGAAGGATTTACAGAAAGAGAAAGAGAGGTATTTGTATATGCCTTTGCTGCCGCAGGAGCTGTACAATGTGGATTTTGTATTCCTGGTATGGTTATATGTGGCAAGTGCTTAATAGATCAAAATCCAAACCCTACGAGAGAAGATATAAAACAAGCAATTCGTACCAATATTTGTCGTTGTACTGGATATACAAAGATTGAAGAGGGAATTCTCTTGGCAGCAAAAATGTTAAGAGAAAATTCGAAGATTCCTGAATTAAAACAAACAGGGAAAGTGGGAGAGAGAACCTGTCGTGTTGATGCTCGTGAAAAAACGTTAGGTACAGCAAAATATGCGGATGATTATAGCTTTGATGGTATGCTTTATGGAAAGAATGTATTTAGCAAGTATGCTCGTGCAAAAGTGTTATCAATTAATATATATAAAGCACTTAAAATGCCGGGAGTTGTTGCAATATATACAGCAAAAAATATTCCGGGAAATAGGTATATTGGTCATCTAGCACAGGATTGGCCAGGTATGATTGATATAGGAGAAGAAACAAAATGTATTGGAGATACTCTTGCAATGGTAGTTGCAGAAACACAAGAACAGGCAATAGCTGCTGCAAAAGCGGTAGAAGTAGAGTATGAAGAATTGAAACCAATTTGTACTCCTGAAGAGGCTTCTACAATTGGTGCTCCTCAAGTACATGGAGAAGGTTTCATGCACTCTGGCAAATTTAGAGTTCCAGAAAATAATTTATTTGATCATGAGGAGGTAAAACGAGGAGATGTGGAAGCTGCCTTTGCAAATTCTAAGTTTGTAGTAGAAGGTACTTTTTATCTGCCACCAACTGAACATGCTTTCATGGAGCCGGAAACTGCAGTTGGGCTGCCTGATGGAGATGGTGTTAAGGTTATTACAGGTTCACAAGGTATTTATGATGAAAAACATGAACTTAGTAATTATCTAGGTATTCCAATGGAAAAAGTAAGGATACAAAGTGCTTATGTTGGTGGAGGTTTTGGAGGAAAGGAAGATATGAGCGTTCAGCATCAGGCTGCGCTTTGTGCGTACCTCACCAAGAGGCCCGTAAAAGTATTTTTTAGCCGTCAAGAAAGTATAAACTATCATCCAAAACGGCATGCAATGAAGATTTATTGTAAACTCGGCTGTGATGAAAACGGTATTCTGCAAGGGATGAAAGCAAGAATTACTTCTGATACGGGTGCTTATGCATCTCTCGGGGGTCCAGTTTTACAAAGAGCCTGCACTCATGCTGGCGGTCCTTATAATTATCAAAATGTGGATATAGAAGGTAATGCTTATTATACTAATAATCCTCCAGCTGGTGCTTTTCGTGGTTTTGGAGTAACGCAATCTTGTGTGGTAATAGAAGCTCTCATAAACCAGTTAGCAGAAAAGGCTGGTTTTTCTGGATGGGAGTTACGTTATCGTAATGCTATTAGACCAGGACAGTCACTGCCTAATGGACAAATTGCAGATAAAGGAACTGCTATGGTAGAAACTTTGGAAGCAGTAAAAGAAGATTTTGAAAAGTATGAAGCAGATCCAAATTATTATGTAGGGATTGCCTCTGCAATGAAAAATGCAGGTGTTGGAGTAGGTATTCCGGATATTGGACGCTGCAACTTAAAAATAATTGACGGAAAAGTTCATACTAGATCTTCTGCAGGTGCAATTGGTCAAGGAGTACAAACTGTGTTGCTGCAAATAGTTTGTGAGACAACAGGATTAGCGCCAGATCAAATTATTGTGGAACACCCTGACACCGAATATACTCCCGATTCAGGTACAACAACGGCATCACGTCAAACTGTATTTGCTGGAGAAGCAGCACATCAATCGTCGCTGCAATTAAAGGCTGATTTAGACCTTGGATATACATTAGAAGATTTAGAAGGCAATGAATATATTGGAGAATTTGATTTTAAAACGGATCCAATCGGTTCTCCCAAAACTAACCCAGTTAGCCATATTGCTTATGGATATGCAACGCAACTTTTTATTTTAGATAAAGAAGGAAAAGTTGTAAAGGTTGTTGCAGCTCATGATGTAGGTAGAGCAATCAACCCTCTTTCTGCTACGGGTCAGGTAGAAGGCGGGGTGGCTATGGGACTTGGGTATGCTTTAACGGAAGACTTTCCACTAAAAGATGGTATTCCACAAGCAAAGCTAGGCACCCTAGGTATTTTTAGGTCAAATCAGATGCCACCTGTTGAAGTTCATTTAGTTGAAAAAAATGACCCTAATATGGTGACATTTGGTGCTAAAGGTGTTGGTGAAATTGTGTGCACAATGGGTGCTCCAGCATTACAAAATGCATATTATAAAAAAGATGGCATTTTTAGATGTAGTTTACCTCTGGAGGACACATACTACCGTAAGCCCAAACTTGTAAAAAGTAGAAAATAGAATATTTAACATAATATAATTTGATTTATAAAAAACCTTTCTTAAATATATATCGTATTAATCATATAGAGTAAATTAGGTTCAAGTGAAAATTAAAATTCACATGAACCTATTTTATATTACAAATTACACATTAAATAACAATAGATGAAAGACACTAATTTAATGAAAAATACATTAATTTATGTTTAAATATAATAAAGATTTAAATACATAATATATTAACAAAAGGAGAGGTTTTATGAAAAAATATAAAATTGGAGTAATTTCTGACACGCATGGTTTGCTAAGAGAAAAAGTTCTGGAAATTCTAAAAGATACAGATTTAATTATACACGCAGGAGATGTAGTAGATTCTTCTATATTGGAAAAACTAAAAGAAGTTGCACCAGTAATTGCAGTTCGTGGCAATTGTGATAAGGGTGATTTGGCATATAAACTAAAGAAAACAGAAGTAATAGAACTTGAAAAAACACTCATATATGTTCTTCACGATATTGATAAATTAGATGTAGATTTGGAAGTAGCAGGCATTAATATTGTTATAAGTGGACATTCACATTGTCCACTAAAGGTAAAACGTAACAATATATTATTTTTAAACCCAGGGAGTGTAGGACCTAGGAGGTTTAAACTACCAGTAAGTATGGCAATATTAAATATAGATGATGATGACATAAATGCAGAGTTAATTGATATAGATTTAGAAGAATAGGTTATAATTAAGAGGTGATTTTTATGAGAGTTTCCTTAGGATATGTATCTATAGCATTAAACCTTCCTAAGACCACAGCATCAAGCACAGTAACTTATGCAAATTATGAAAAACAAGGTAGTGATGAGAAAAAGTTAAATAAATTAAAACAGGTGACACTATCTAATGTAGATGATTTATATAAGATACTTCAGTATAATGCAGAAAATGAAGTTAATTTTTATAGGATAACTTCGCAGCTTATACCGTTAGCTAATCATCCTCAGGTTGAGAATTGGGATTATAGGAAAATTTTCAAAAAAGACTTTGAGAAAATTGGAAGGTATATAGAAGAACATAATATGAGGGTAGATACTCATCCAGATCAATTTAATGTAGTTAACAGTATAAAAGATGAAGTTGTAGAAAATACAAAGAAAAATCTTTGGCTTCATGTTAATTTATTTGAAGATCTAAAATATCCTAAAGGGAAGATGGTATTACATATAGGAAGTAGTCAAGGTGGTAAAGAACATGCGGCTAAGCGGTTTATAGATAATTTTGTGAGTCTACCGAAAGAGATAAGTAGTAAATTGATATTAGAAAATGACGATAAAACTTTTACTGCTAAAGAGGTTTTGAGAATATGTAAAGAAGTTCAGGTTCCTATGGTATTAGACGTACATCATCATAAGTGCAACAATAATGGAGATAAATTGGAAGACATGATTAGAGATATATTTGATACATGGGACAATCAAATGTTGCCTCCTAAAATTCATTTCTCAAGCCCAAGGGATAGTGAATTTGATAGGAAGCATTCAGATTATATTAATTCACAGGAGTTTATTGAGTTCATAGAGATGTGCAAACCCTTAGATATTGATTTTGATGTTATGTTAGAAGCTAAAAAAAAGGATTTGGCTTTGTTTAAACTTATAGAAGATATAAAAAAAATTAGAAGTGATTATAATTGGGTAAATAAGACTACACTAGAGATTTAGTCAAAAAAATAGTTTTTTGTGAATTATTAATAGAAAGAAATGCTATTTTGTGATATATTTATTTTTAGTATGAATTTAATGCATAAGAGAAGGGTGAGAAAAATGGAAAATATGACAAGTTCATCAAATTTTATAAAAAATATAGTAGTGGAAGATTTAAATTCAGGAAAATATAAAGAGATAGTAACGCGTTTTCCTCCAGAGCCAAATGGATATTTACATATTGGCCATGCAAAATCAATAGTATTGAATTTTGAATTGGCAGATGAATTTAAAGGTAAAACAAACTTACGTTTTGATGATACAAATCCAACTAAAGAAGATACAGAATATGTTGAATCAATAAAGGAAGATGTTAAGTGGTTAGGTTTTGAGTGGGATAATTTATTTTTTGCTTCAAATTATTTTGATGAAATGTACAAGAGAGCCACTTTATTAATTAAAAAAGGTATAGCTTTTGTAGATGATTTGAGTGCAGAACAGATGAAAGAATATAGAGGAACCCTAACTCAGTCAGGAAAAGAAAGTCCTTATAGGAATAGAACAGTAGAAGAAAATTTAGATTTATTTGAGAGAATGAAAAATGGTGAATTTAAAGATGGTGAAAAGGTATTAAGAGCTAAAATAGACATGTCATCACCTAATATAAATATGAGAGATCCTGTAATATACCGTATAGCTCATTCATCACATCATAATACAGGTGATAAGTGGTGTATATATCCAATGTATGACTTTGCACATCCACTTGAGGATGCTATAGAGGGAATTACGCATTCAATCTGTACATTAGAATTTGAAGATCATCGTCCACTATACGATTGGGTGGTAAGAGAATGTGAGATGGAAAGCAAGCCTAAGCAAATAGAATTTGCAAGATTAAATTTGACTAATACAGTTATGAGTAAAAGAAAGTTAAAATTATTAGTTGATGAAAAATTTGTGGACGCATGGGATGATCCTCGTATGCCTACGATTGCAGGATTAAGAAGAAGAGGATTTACACCTGAAGCTCTACGTAATTTTTGTAAAGCTATAGGTGTAGCTAAAGCGGCTAGTACTGTTGACGCTCAAATGCTTGAACATTTCTTAAGAGAAGACTTAGAGCAGAAAGTATTTAAAACTATGGCAGTATTAAGACCTATTAAGGTAGTTATTACAAACTATCCAGAAGACCAAGTTGAAATGCTCGAGGTTCCATATAATCAAGATAATCCTGAATTGGGAAGTCGTATGGTTCCATTCTCGAGAGAATTGTATATTGATGAAGATGACTTTATGGAAGATCCTCCTAAGAAATACCATAGATTATATCCAGGTAATGAAGTGAGATTTAAGGAAGCTTATTTTATTAAATGTAATGATGTTATTAAAGATGAAAATGGTAAGGTTGTAGAATTGCATTGCACTTATGATCCAGAAACTAAGAGTGGAACTGGATTTACAGGAAGAAAAGTTAAAGGAACAATTCACTGGGTAAGTGCTAAACATGCAGTATCAGCAGAAGTGAGATTATATGAACCTTTAATATTAGATGAGGAAAAAGAAGATGGAGAGACTTTCCTAGATCAGGTCAACCCTAATTCATTAGAAATACTCAATGCATTTGTAGAGCCAAGCATGAAAGATGCAAAAGCTCATGATAAATTCCAATTCATAAGATTAGGATACTTCAATGTAGATCCTAAATACACAACTGAAGACAAACTAGTATTTAATAGAATAGTATCTTTAAAAAGTTCATTTAAGATACAAAAATAATATATAGGATTGAACACTAGAGAGCCAGCCTATACTAGCTTTCGTATATTCAATCCTATATAGATACCTGCAACAGAAAGTAGACTTATACGCAGGGAGATGGTGCCGAAGCTTGGTAACATCTCCCGGAGGATAAGTCTATTTTCGGTCGTGGGTATCTAATACTATTTTCCAGGTGTAAAACTGCAGTAACCAATTTTATCACATTCTTCTTTCATTTGATTCCATAATGTTGAATCGGTAAGGGTTTCTATAGATGAAGGATAAAGTATGTGATTTTCTTTATAAATATGGTCTCTTAGGTTAAATACTAAATATTTAACTGCTTCATCTAAGGATGTCTTAAATTGATTAAAGTCCATAGCTTCTATTTTAAAAATTAGATTTCTTATTTCATGTTTTTTATTTCTTAACATATCATGTTCCATTCTCATAATTCTTGTAGGTCCGGTAACTCCTCGTGATTCTAACTCAGGAAATAAAACATCTTCTTCTCTTTTATGATGATTTTCAGCATCAATTATGCTATCTATTGTTTTTAAGAGATTATTAAATTCAATAATGTTTTTATCATATTTAGATATTGTTTGTATTTTAGCATTGAGTTCTTCTAATAGACTTAATAGTTTTAATATTTCGTCATGTTCTTCGATTAAAGTAGTAAGAACATGATTAGGGGATAATTTTAATTTAAGTTTATCTAATTCACTTTTTAAAACTTCCATATGAATATCACATAGGTGTCTTAAATCTTCAGGTTTAGTTCCATCCTCAATTAGTTTCTGTTCAGCTAAAGATAACTCTAAAGGATCCACGCTGGAAACCATCTTTAAAGCCTCTGATTTTAGAGATTCAGTAATCTCTTCAGAATTTAACCTTTTTAATAAGTTCACTAACCTATCAATTTTATCCATAATAAAACCTCCTCTTATAATTCGGTACAATTTTTTCTTTTCGTTGATTTTATTATAGAACTATAGGAATCGAATTACTGTGATTGCAATCAAAATTTATAGAAATTAAGACATAAATATATGGTTTGAATAATATTCTATAATGTATAAAAAATATATTAGGAGGAAATATGCCAGAAGATTTAACAAGACACAATAGTTTTTCTGCGAATTCACACTATCCAGAACCAAAGATAGAATGTAAAAATATAAATTATGCAAATATACTACTTCAAGATTATGCTGGTACAGTAAGTGAATTGACGGCTAGTTGCTTGTATGTATTTCAACATATTGTAAGCGAAGATAGATATAAAGATTATTCTAAACTAATAAAGGGCATCTCAATAGTAGAAATGAAGCACTTACACCTTTTGGGAGAAACAATTAAGCTGCTTGGTGTTAAACCTGTTTATACAAACTCGGTGTATCCTTGTGGTCAACTTTGGTCGGCGGCATATGTTAATTATACAGATCGTATATTAGATATGATTTTAGAAGACATAAAATCAGAAAAACAAGCTATTAGAAACTATGAAAAAGATATGTGCTTGATAAATGATAAATATATAAGAAAATTACTTGAAAGAATTATAGAAGATGAAAAAGTACATTTAAAATTGTTCAAAGAAATGTATAAAGAGTATAGTAAATAAGAGATAAAAAACAATAAAAGTAATCTGGCTATTATTTTTAGTATTCAGATTACTTTTATATTTAGGTGGTGAAGATATTTTATATACCAGAAAGTAGACTTATACGCAGGTATATGTTTCTAAAGCTGAAGGCACATATAAAAAGTTTTTATAGTGCTGAAGCTTGGAAACATATACCGGAGTGTAAGTCTACTTTCGGCCGTGGATGTGTCTATACTAACCACCTATAAAAGATCCTCCATTTACATGTATAGTCTGGCCCGTAACATATGATGATTCAGGGGAAGCTAAATACACATAAGCAGGTGCTAAATCAACTGGTTGAGCTGGTCTTCCTATTGGAGTATCCGTACCAAACTTTCCAACTTGCTCTTTGCTGAAGGAGGAAGGGATAAGGGGAGTCCATACAGGCCCGGGAGCAACTGCATTTACTCTTATATTTCTGCCTATTAACGAGAGTGCTAATGATCGTGTAAAAGTGATTACTGCGCCTTTAGTAGCAGAGTAATCTAATAACAACTCATCACCAGCGTAAGCGGTTATAGATGCTGTATTTATGATGCAGCATCCAGGATTAAAATGAGGCATAACTGCGCGTGTCATATAGAACATACTGTATATATTAGTTTTAAAGGTTTTATCTAATTGCTCATTTGTGATGTCCTCAATACTATTTTGTGGGTATTGAGCAGCCGCATTATTAACTAATACATCTATTTTGTTGAATTTTCCCACAACCTTTTGAATAGTAGATCTGCAAAAATTATCATCAGTGATGTCTCCAGGCAATAAAAGACATCCAACTCCTCTACTTTCAATTAAAGCTTTAGTAGCTTCTGCGTCACTATGTTCATCATAATATATAATAGCTACATTGGCACCTTCTTTTGCATAGGCTAGAGCTACAGCTTTTCCTATGCCACTATCACCACCAGTAATTATGGCAACTTTACCAGATAATCTGCTTGAACCTGTATAGTTAGGATCATCAAAAATAGGTTTAGGGTTCATTAAAGATTCTAATCCCGGTTGCTTATCTTGTTTTTGCTCAGGGACTGATTTTGGCAAATTTATGTAGAATTGATTATCCATGATAGATAAAAGCCTCCCTTATAGTTTAATTCAAATAAACAACTTCGAAGTATCGAAGTTGTTTATTATTATTAGTATTTATAGGCTTTATCATTCATTAAGTTAATTAAAAAATTGGAGGTGTTAATACAGTTAATAATTTAGAATTTTGTTTTAAAGGATTTCTCCATACATGAGGTATACTCGATGGATAGTGTATTGAATCACCAGCTTTTACTAAGTATTCAGTGCCACCTACGTCTACAATAATAGCTCCTTCTAATACGTAGACAAATTCCTCACCTGGATGGTTAAACTTGTGACCATGAGATTGTTCTGGAGGAATTGATACAATCATTGACTCTAGAGTTCTTTCAGAAAATTTACCACTTAGTAAAGTAAACTCTGAATTTGATCCTTCCATTTTAAAAACATGCTGTTCTTCAACTTTCACATGAAAGTTACTATTTTGGCAATCCTCAAAGAAGGTATTTATAGAAACACCTAAGGCATCAGCTATTTTTTTTAAGGATGTAATAGCTAGTGATGAGGTGCCGTTTTCTACTTGAGAAAGAAAACTAACAGACAAGCCCGTTTTTTCACTTAGTTCCTTAAGAGTTAAATCATTTTTTCTTCGTGTAGCACGAATCTTTTCAGAAATTTCATCCATCATTTTATCTTCCATAAGTATCACAACCTTATCTAAAATATAAAATTTCCATTTTTACCTTAAAATCATAACATATGAACTATTTAAATTCAATATAATAACTAAATCAAAAAAATATTTATTATTTAATTGGTAAAATTAAAATTAAGTCTTGATAAATAAATCTTGTAATATTAAAAAAAATTAAGTCTTACTGTAAAAATGCCTATGAATATTAATATTAATATGATAATATTAATATTAGATAAAAAATTAAGAATATAAATAAAGTTGTAAACATTTCTTGATGAAATTTTATTTATGAAAATATCAAAGGAGGATTCATTATGAATAATCAAAGACTAAAAAAAATATTGAAGGATATGGAAGTTAATAATTTATCACAAATGTTAGTTTCTGATCCAGCTGCTATATTCTATTTAACAGGAAGATGGATACATCCTGGAGAAAGAATGCTAGCATTATATATAAATTTAAATGGCAATAACAAATTGTTTATCAATGAATTATTTCCTGTGCATGAGGATTTAGGGGTGGAAAAAGTATGGTTTAATGATACACAAGATGCTGTAGAAATAGTTTCAAGATATGTTGATAAAGAAAAACCAATGGGTGTTGACAAGAATTGGCCAGCTCGTTTTTTACTAAGACTTATGGAATTAAAGGGTGGAAGTACTTTTGTAAATGGCTCATCAATATTAGACATAGCAAGAGCCTACAAAGATGACCAAGAAAAAGATTTTATGAGAGAAGCTTCGAGGTTAAATGACATGGCTGTAGAAAAAATGATTAAGCTTATCCCGGAAAAACACTCTGAAAAGAAAATGGGGCAAATTTTAGGGACTATATATGAAGAGTTAGGAGCAGAAGGATTTTCTTTTGATCCCATCATAGCATATGGTGCCAATGCTGCAGATCCACATCATGGACCAGATAACTCTATTGTTAAAGAAGGAGAAAGTGTAATAATAGATATAGGATGTGTAAAAGACTCTTATTGTTCCGATATTACGAGAACTGTATTCTATAAATATGCTTCAGACAAGGCTAAAGAAGTATATAATATAGTTTTAGAAGCAAATAAAAGAGCTATAGAAACTGTTAAGCCAGGAGTAAGATTTTGTGACATAGATGCTGCAGCACGAAATTATATTGAGACTGAAGGATATGGAAAGTATTTTACTCATAGAACAGGTCATTCAATTGGTATAGAAGTACATGATTTTGGTGATGTTTCTTCTGCTAACACTGATATAGTTGAACCAGGTAGAATATTCTCAATAGAGCCAGGTATATACTTGCCAGGAGAAGTTGGAGTTAGAATAGAAGATTTAGTATTAGTAACTGAAGATGGATGCGAAGTACTTAATAAATATGATAAAGAATTGACCATAGTAGAATAATTTAAATGATAAAAGGAGCTGTCCCACTATAAAGAAGAACCGCCGAAAGTTAACTTTCTGGTGTATTTCTTTATAATGCGATAGCTCCTTTTTGTATGTATAGGATTAATGCACATTTATTTAACAATATGTTAACAAATTTGACATGTGAATGTCACAGTAAGAAAGCAACATCTTAAATATAGAATGTTAAAGTACATCAGAATAAAATTAGAAATACATGTCAAGAATTGTGTTATAATTTACTATAAAAAGATAAATTAGGGGAGATAATAATGGCAAAAACTATTTTGATTGTTGATGACGAAGAGAGAATGAGAGTTCTTATAGAGGCATATCTGAAAAAGGAAGGGTTTAATGTCATTCATGCTGAAAATGGAGAGGAAGCCTTAAAAAAGTTTAAGTCAACTACGATCGATCTCGTTATACTTGATATAATGATGCCGATTATGGATGGTTGGACAACGTGCAAAGAGCTTAGAAAAATTTCAGATGTGCCTATAATAATGTTAACAGCTAAAAGTGAAGATGAAGATCAGTTGTTAGGTTTTAAATTAGGAACAGATAGTTATGTGACAAAACCCTTCAGTCCCAAGATTTTAGCTGCAAAAGTAGTAGCGCTAATAAAAAGAGCATATCCAGAAGAAAATAGAACTAATAATTGTAATTTTTTTGATGGACTATATATTAATGAAGAATATCATGAGGTGAAAATAGATGATAAGGATATATATTTATCCCCAAAGGAGTATGAACTTTTGTGTTACTTTGTAAAAAATAAGGATATTGTATTAAGCAGAGAAAAAATGTTAGATACAATTTGGGGTGTGGACTATTATGGAGATTTAAGGACAGTAGATACTCATATAAAAAGGCTCAGAGAGAAGCTTGAAGATAAGGCATATCTTATTGCAACAGTTAGAGGTACTGGCTATAAGTTTGAGGTGAAAAAATGAACCTGAAAAAAATAAACTTCAGAAAAATAAATTTTAAAAATATGAACAGGAGTATAACTCTTAAATTATTTATTGTAACAGCATTAGTATTTATTATATTTATAAGTAGTACTCTAACTATACAATCTTTATTTTTTGGAAAATTCTATATATCTAAAAAGAAAAGTGATCTTCAAAATGGGGTTGAAAGATTGAGAAGTTCTTATAACAAGAGTAAAGATGATCAGAAAACTGTAGAGCTTATAAAGGACTTTGAAGATATAAATAATGCAAAAGTAGTCATATTAACTGATTCAGGCAAATCAAAATTTGTAATTAGACCAGGAAGTGAGAAAATCGACAATTTAAGGGTTAGATTGATAAATGATTTAATAAAAAATTGGACTGCAAAATCGGATGTAATTACAAATATAAAAACCAATAATAAGCCAATGACTATTATTACCGAGAGGAAACTGAATGAAACCAGATACATTATAAGTGTGGTTCCTAATAATTCTAAAGACGAAATTATGTTTGCAGTATCTTCATTGCAACCAGTAAGTGAGGCTTCTTCAGTAATTAAGGAATTTTATTTATATTTTTTTATTGGGGCAATATTTTTAATAATAATATTATCTTTGATATATTCTAATATGGTAACAGAACCATTGGTAAAGTTAAATGAAACAGCTTCTAAGATGGCAAACTTAGATTTTACACAAAAATGTGATATAAGCAGACAAGATGAAATAGGAAATTTGGCTAATACATTAGATTTTTTATCTGAGAATTTAAATGAATCCTTAACTTCCCTAAAAAAAGTAAATATAAAGCTTGCAGAAGATATAGAGAAAGAAAGGAAAATAGAAAAAATGAGAAAGGAATTTGTGGCTGCAGTGTCTCATGAATTAAAGACACCTATAAGTCTTATAGGTGGTTATGCGGAAGGTTTGAAAGATGACATTTTTGAAGAAAATGAGAAAGAATATTATATTGACGTAATAATAGATGAAAGTAAAAAGATGGGAAACTTAGTGGCTGATATGTTGGACTTGTCTCAATTAGAGTCTGGAAGCTTTAAATTAGTTAAGGAAGAATTTTTTATAGATGAACTTATAAAAACTACTATGAAAAAGTTTCTAGCGGTTGTAAATGATAAAAATATAAGGATGGATATAAACGTAATTGAAAAAGTAAAAGTTTTTGCAGATTGGACAAGAATGGAACAAGTTATAACAAATTTTATTACTAATGCTATAAGATATACTGATGAAAATGGGAATATAGTAGTCAGTATGGAAGAAATAGGAGATGAGGTATCAGTTTCGGTAGAAAATACTGGAAAACCAATTCCGAAAGAAGAAATTGATAAAATATGGAATAACTTCTACAAAGTGGATAAATCAAGAGCTAGGAAACTTGGTGGTACGGGAATAGGACTTGCAATAGTAAAAAGTATTTTGGATTTGCACCATGGTGAATATGGAGTGAAAAATACTGAGACAGGAGTAAAGTTTTATTTTATAATTAAAAGATGTGGTGTGTAGGGATTAAAAACTTACACATCATATTTTTTATAGTTTAATGTAAAATTATTTCGTATTGAAAGTATTTCTTTAAGGATGTATAATCTAACTAATTAATCAGTTAGATTATTTGCAAATGATTTTTTCTATGGGTGACTTACTCTTGAAATACTTGGTTATTTGTTTTGGATAAGTATAATAGCTACATAAGTGAAAATTTTTTTAACATTTTAATAGAAGAATATAAGAGAAAGGAAGTGAAGATTTGTTGGATTTGTGTATTTATAATACACTCTCCGGCTTAGGACAAGAGTATGGATAGAAATTTTTTAAGTAAAGAAGACATTATAGATTTATTATTTACAATTTTTGGAGGAATCCTGTGTTCAATTGCAGTAAATATGTTCTTAGTTAAGGCAAAACTATTAGGAGGAGGGGTCACAGGTTTAGCTTTGATATTTCAATATCTATTGAAGGTTCCAGCTGGATATATGATCTTTCTTTTAAATGTCCCTATATTTATAATAAGTATGAAATATATGGATAAGAAGTTTACGATATATTCGCTAATAGGAATAATAACATTTTCTTTATCACTAATAATAACCAGACCTATATCTAATATTTTGCAGATAAATGACGAACTTCTTTATTGCTTGTATGGTGGTGTAATTAATGGAATTGGAGGAGGAATTGTATTTGCACATCACGGCTCTTTGGGGGGATTTGATATTATCTCTATTTTAATCAAAAGAAAATATTCAAACCTGGATATAGGCAAAATATCTTTTGGTATGAACTTGGTCATAGTATGCTTTGGTGCGTTAGTGTTTGGGCTGCCTAGTGCCTTATATACGCTTATAGCAATGTATGTCACTACTTCAGTTATTGATTATATAGTAAAAGGATTAAATAAAACAAAAGCTATATTTATAATTACCGAAAAGGAGGAACAGATATCTGAGAATATATTGCAAAAGCTTGGTAGAGGAGTTACATATCTCTATGGGGAGGGAGCGTATACTAAGGAGCATAAAAAAATACTTTATTGCATAGTACCTTCTACTCAATTACCTGAACTAAAAAAAATAGTAACTGATATTGATACTAAAGCTTTTATATCTATTTCAGATGCTTCTGAAATTCATGGAAGAGGTTTTAAGAAAGTTTTATAAAAAGGAAAAGGACTGAGACACATTTTAATGAGCTCAGTCCTTTCTTTTTATGTGGTCTTATTAGCTTTTGGTTTACGGTAATAGGTATTTTCTAAAGGTAAACTGTATCTAAAAATACCATCCTTTTTGTAATATGCATTTTGTAATGCAGGTGCGCCCATAACGCATACAATTTCACCAATACCTTTAGCGCCAAAGGCGATATCAGAATTATTTTTTTCAACTAGATGAGTCTCCACAGGAGGCATCTGTGTTGATTTGAAAATGCCCAATGTACCAAGTTTTGCTTGAGGAATACCATTTTTAAGTGGAAAGTTTTCTGTTAAGGCATATCCAAGTCCCATAGCAATTCCTCCTTCTACTTGACCTGCAGCGGTTAGAGGATTAATTATTCTACCTATGTCATGAGCTGCAATAACTTTTATAACTTTTCCGTCTTTGTCAATAACAAAAAGTTGTGTTGCATAGCCATAGGCAATATGGCTGACTGGATTTGGTTTTGGAGAACCAATTGGATCCGTTTTAAAATCAAATTCTCCCACATATTCTTTACCATTTAAATCTTCCAAAGCATACCCAGCCTTTAAATCAGCTTTTAACTTTAAGGAAACTTGATGAGCAGCTTCTCCGGCAAATACAGTCTGACGGGATGCCGTTGTTGTACCTGAATCAGGCGTATATTTTGTATCAGGATGTTCCACTATAATCTGATCTGGAATCAATCCTGTTGTTTCACATATTATCTGCATCAATACAGTTTGTATACCTTGTCCAATTGCACCAGCAGAGGATCTGGCATGAACTTTCCCGTTGATTACCTTTAAGTTACAGCGACCAGTATCTGGAACACCTACTCCAACACCTGCATTTTTCATTGCGGAAGCTATACCAACATAGTAATTTGGATCAGCTTCATATTTATCAAAAGCTTCTTTAACAGCTTCTAAAGTTTCCGCCATTGCAGTTCCCTCATCTGCTATCTGGCCATTAGGTAGTGACTGCCCTGGTCTGATGGCATTGAGGTAGCGGATTTCCCATCCGGAAATACCGGCTTTTTCTGCTAATTGATTGATGAGAGCTTCTGTAACCGCACAAGATTGTGTTACTCCAAAGCCACGGAATGCACCAGCAGGTGGATTATTGGTATAGTAAGCATCCCCCTCAATATCCACATTTTGATAGTTATAAGGACCACCAGCGTGGGTACAAGCTCTTTGTAACACTGGTCCACCAAGAGAGGCATAAGCACCTGTATCAGATATAAGTCTTGCTTTTAGTCCTTGGAGGATACCATTTTCATTACAACCAATTTTGCAGTATATTTTCATTGCATGGCGTTTAGGATGATAGTTTATGCTTTCTTGGCGGCTAAAGGATACTTTTACAGGTCGTTTAGAAAGGTAAGCACAAAGTGCTGCCTGATGCTGAACACTCATATCTTCCTTGCCACCGAACCCGCCGCCAACAGCAGCACTTTGTATTCTTACTTTTTCTATGGGAAGGCCTAAGTAGGTACTTATCTCATGATACTCATCATATATACCTTGACCTCCTGTAATAACCTTAATACCATCTTCATCAGGCAAACCAATAGCAGTTTCAGGTTCCATGAAAGCATGTTCTGTAGGTGGAAGATAGAAGGTACCTTCTACTATGTGTTTCGAATTTGTAAAAGCAGTGTCTATATTTCCTCTTTTTACTTCCTGATGGCTAAATAAATTATTTTCCGGAATTATAAACTTACCAAATTGCATAAAACCTTCTGCGTGTATTTGATGAGCTCCGGGCTCAGCGGCCTCTTCGGGCGTGCAAATTGGTTTCAACTCTTCATATTCTACTTCTACAGCTTTTACAGCATCTATCGCTTGTTCTTTGGTTTCTGCAACTACCATTGCAAGAGTGTCACCGATACATTTTGTTTCTTCTCCCACATCAATCATTCCTGGCCAATCCTGTGCTAGGTGACCAATGTATCTATTACCTGGAATATCCTTTGCTGTATACACTGCAACAACTCCTGGCATTTTAAGTGCTTTACTTGTATCAATCGATAGAATTTTTGCACGGGCATACTTGCTGAATACATTTTTTCCATAAAGCATATCATCAAAATTATAATCATCTGCGTACTTTGCTGTTCCAAGAATTTTTTCAGGGGCATCTACACGGCAAGTTCTTTCACCAACTTTACCTGTTTGCTTGAGCTCTGGTACTTCTGTATTTTCTCTTAGCATTTTTGCAGCCAAGAGAATTCCATCTTCAATCTTGGCATATCCAGTACAGCGGCAAATATTAGTACGAATTGCTTGCTTTACATCTTCTCTTGTAGGATTTGGGTTTTGATCGATCAAGCATTTACCACAAACAACCATACCAGGAATGCAGAATCCACACTGCACTGCTCCTGCAGCTGCAAAAGCATATACAAGCACTTCTCTTTCTCGTTTTGTAAAACCTTCTATAGTTTGTACTTTTTTTCCTTCTAATCTAGAAAGTTTTTGTACACAGGCACGAGTTGTTTTTCCATCAATAATAACTGTGCAAGTTCCGCAGGCTCCTTCTTTACATCCATTTTTAACTGACGTTATTCCTAAGTCTTCACGGAGAAAATCCATCAACACAATGTCTTTTTCAGATTGATAGTCTTTACCATTTACATTTACTTTGAACATTTCAAATACACTCCTATCAAATACAATTTCAAATATGTTTCCTATATTTTTATTTTGTGGAATATTTTTAGAGATTGATATTTTTTTTGGTCAAGCCAAAAGCATAGAACAAGCTTATTACAGATATACATAAATAGTTTCATTTGGAATAGAATTGAAACCGTTTAACTAGCTAGACTAAAATAATGCTAGCTTATACAGCTCAGCACTAACTTCATTTTTATATTTATAATTTTATATATTAAACTTTTTGCTTTCCTTAAAATTATTTTATCATTTTAAAAATTCTATATCAAGAAAAAAACAAAAAAAATTTATTTTTATCAAAAAAATTTTTTGTTTTTTACCTTATTTGGAAGATCAAGTGGTTGCATGAAAAAAGCACTTGTTATATAATATAAAAATGAAACCGATTAAACAGCCTAAGAATAGGCTTTGGCAGAGCGGGAGGAGAAAATGAAAATAATAATTAAGAACGGATTTGTTGTGAATACAGAGAGTGTTGTGAAGTGTGACCTGCTCGTCGAAGATGGTATTATCAGTGCAATGGGTGGCGGGTTTGAGGACGAAGCAGCAACTGTCATAGATGCTTCAGGCAAATATGTGTTGCCAGGTCCAATTGATGTCCATACTCATATGGATCTTCAGGCTGGACAATTTAGAGCAGTAGATGATTTTTATAAGGGCTCTATTGCAGCAGCTTGTGGAGGAACTACATCCATTGTAGATCATATTGCCTTTGGACCAAAAGGATGCACACTTCAGCACCAATTGGATGTTTACCACGGATTGGCGGATTCCAATTCTGTAATTGACTATGGTTTTCATGGAGTTTTACAGCATGTTAACGAAGATATTCTCTTAGAAATGGAGAACCTAATGAAGAATGGAATTCCGAGTTTCAAGGCTTATATGACCTATGATTTCAAGTTGTCAGATGATGAACTTCTTCAAGTTATGAAAATTGTGAAAAAAGTTGGAGGAGTACTTACAGTCCATGCAGAAAATCACGAGGTCATCAATTATTTGAGAAGAAGTTTTGTAGAGGAAGGGAAGACTGAGGCAAAATATCATGCCTCGAGTAGACCACCACATACAGAAGCAGAGGCGGTTAGCCGATTAATACACTTGTCAGCAATGGCAGACTATCCTAACTTATACCTTGTGCATATATCCACTGAGGAAAGTCTTAAGGAGATAATCAAGGCCAAGGAAAATGGAGCAAAAAATATATTTGTAGAAACGTGTATTCAATATTTGCTGCTTACAGAGGACAAATACCTTCTTCCAGAAGGAGAGGGGTTAAAATATGTAATGTCACCTCCTTTAAGAAAACAGAAGGATTGTGATGCTCTATGGAAAGGAATACAGAAGGGGATTGTACAAGTAGTAGCAACAGATCACTGTCCATTCTATTTTAAGGACAAAATTGAACATGGATTAAAGAACTTTACTCAGTGTCCCAATGGGGGTCCTGGAGTGGAGGAAAGAGTACGAGTACTCTTTACAGAAGGAGTTATGAAAAATAGAATAAGTATTCAGCATTTTGTAGAGATCGCTTCATATAATCCAGCTAAGATTATGGGAATATACCCTAAGAAAGGTAATATCCAACCAGGAGCAGATGCAGACCTTATATTGATTGATACTGAAAAGACAGGTGTAATTAGAGGAAACATGCTTCACGGAAATGCAGGATATAGTCTCTATGAGGGATATCAATATAAGGGTGAAATAGAGATGGTAATGCAAAGAGGAAAGATTATTGTTAGTCAGGGAGAATTCATTGGAAATAGAGGAGATGGGGAGTTTTTGAATAGAATACTTCCAATTCTTTAGAAAAATTATTTTTTTAGTCTGCAGGCTAAAAAATAATTATGTTAGATAATTATTTTTTGTATTGTAATTGAATATTTATTTGTGTTTTAATAAAGTATAAAGTAATAAATTTAGGGAGTGTTTTTATGGATTTAAAGATGGACTTTTTAACCCGTCTTGCAAAGGCTTTGTCAAAACAATTTGGAGATAACTGCGAAATAGTTATACATGATTTAAATAAAACTTCTCTAGATAACTCCATTGTTTCCATAGAAAATGGACATGTATCAAATAGAAGTATAGGAGATGGCCCATCGATGGTAGTACTGGATACATTGACTAAAAAACCAGAGGAGATTGAAGATCAGCTTGCCTATTTAACTGAAGTTGATGGCAAAATGATAAAATCAAGTACTATATATATAAGAGATGAAAAAGGTGATATAACCGGTATTTTTGGTATTAATTATGATATATCTCCTATGGTTGCTTTTCAAAAAGAGATAAAGAATCTCATTGGTATTGAATCTCCACAAAGTGAGGAGTCAACTCATATCTATCATAATGTAAATAATTTGCTGGATGATTTGATTCAACGGGCTGTAGATATGGTAGGGCGTCCAGTTTCATATATGACCAGAGAAGATAAGATCAAAGCTATTAAGTTTTTAAATGAGCATGGTGCATTTTTGATTACAAAGTCTGGTAATAAAATATCAAATTACTTTGGTATATCTAAATATACAATGTATAGTTATCTTGATAAAGAAGTGGAGTAAAGAGAAGAATTTAAAAAGGCTGCTGAAAAATAAATTTTCAGCAGCCTTTTGATATATAGATACCCACGGCCGACACTTAACTTATACTATGAAAATCATCGGTAATAATTGAAAGATGTAAACATATTTCTAGAGGACAATTGACAAAGGACATAGGACAGTAAAGGTAAGTTTTCTTCCTTACGTCAGAAAGCTAATTTATTTTTTAGGCTTGTTTTGTGAGTGTAAAACATCGCTTATTCAAATACTCAGAAAGTAGAAGTTTCTTTTAATTTAAAGATTTTTCGTAGTGTAGCGGAGAAAAATCCTCCTTTACTGTCCTATGTCAATTGTCCTCTGTCCTCTAAAAAAATATTTAATTTGTGTTAACTGTTACCAATAAATATTTTTTATAAGTTAAGTGTCGGCCGTGGACGTCTATAGTAATATAAATAGAAAAACAACTGTTTCTGAACTAACTAATTAGTCTAGAAACAGTTGTTTTTATTTAACTAATATTAACTTTGGCTTATTTATTTCTGATAAATGTACCTGTTTTACCGTTAATTCCGTCTTTTGCTTTTTCAAGAAGGGTAATTAACGCAGTGTGGTTATCTCCAGAAGCTGCAAAGTCAACTGCAGCCTGCACTTTAGGAAGCATAGAGCCAGGAGCAAAGTGACCTTGACTCATGTACTCTTTGGCTTCTTCTACTGTAACATTGTCAAGCCACTTTTCATTAGGACCTCTAAAATCAATAGCAACCTTTTCTACAGCAGTTAGTATAATTAAGAAGTCAGCATTAACTTCCTTTGCAAGTAGGCTGCTAGCAAAATCTTTATCAATTACAGCGCCAACACCTTTTAGGTGCTTTCCTTGTCTTATAACAGGTATACCACCGCCTCCGCAAGAAACAACGACTTCACCTGAGTTTAATAGATTTTTTATAGTATCAATTTCAATTATCTCTTTTGGGAGAGGAGAAGCTACTACTCTTCTATAACCTCTTCCTGAATCTTCAATTACAGTAAGACCTTTTGCTTCTGCAAGCTTCTTGCCTTCTTCGTCCATGAAAGGACCAATTGGTTTTGTAGGATTTTGGAACTTAGGATCATCCTCATCCACACGAACCTGAGTAATTACTGTAGTAACAGATTTTTTTATGCCACGGTTAAGAAGTTCTTCTTTCAAAGCATTCTGTAAATCGTAGCCTATATATGCCTGACTCATAGCAACACATACTGACAGTGGAGTGAATGATGGATGCTCAGGATTTGAGCGTCCAAACATATCCATAGCATCATTAATCATTCCAACCTGTGGTCCGTTTCCATGAGAGATTACAACTTCATGGCCTTCTTCTATTAAATCGGCAATAGCTTTTGCTGTATTTTTAACTGCAACCATTTGTTCGGGTAGATTATTACCAAGGGCATTTCCACCTAAAGCAATAACAATTCTTTTTTTCATAGAAATCCTTCACCCCTTCTAATTAGTCCATCTTTCTTGGCTTTGAAGCTGATTCTAATGCTTTTAAAGTTTCTTGTGGATTTTTGAATTTGCTTAAGAAAATCATAGCAGCTATAATATATGGTTTGAAGCTTGCTTCTTTGTAAAGTGGTGTACGATAACGATCGAATACGCTAGCATCAACTTCACCAGTTTCACAGCTTACACCAGTGATATCAGCTGGAAGACAGTGCAAGTAAAGAGCTTTTCCGTCTTTAGTAAGCTTCATCAT
>NZ_JAEEGC010000103.1 GCF_019207025.1 Clostridium thailandense
CTGCTATTATTGGTGAACGTGAAACAGATATGTTAGGAGAACTAACAGCTGCATGCGAACTTGGAATAACTGCAGAGCAGTTAGGTGAAGTTATTCATCCTCATCCAACTCTAGCAGAAGCAATGATGGAAGCACTACATGATGTACACAAACAATGTGTACACTCAATGTAATAACAGCATAGGGGTTTACCCCTATGCATAGCAGTAGAAGGAGGTTGTACTATGGGTTATAAAATAGCTGTAGCAGGTAAAGGAGGCACTGGCAAAACTACGTTAACTGGTCTTATGATAGATTACTTATTAAAAAAAGGTGAAGGATCTATTCTTGCAGTTGATGCAGATGCAAATGCCAATTTAAATGAAGTTTTAGGTGTTGAAATTGAAGATACTATAGGCGAAATAAGAGAGGACGTAAGTAAAAGATCACTTGATGATAGCTTCCCAGCAGGGATGATGAAAGCGGATTACTTAAAGTATAAGCTTAGTACTGCTGTAACAGAAGGCGATGGTTATGATATGATCGTAATGGGAAGATCTCAAGGAACTGGATGCTATTGCTATGTAAATGGGGTATTAAAGACACAAATAGATTTACTTTCCGGAAATTATAAATATTTAGTTATAGATAATGAGGCTGGAATGGAGCACTTAAGTAGAAAAGTAGTTGAAGATATAGATACTCTATTCTTAATAAGTGACTGTTCTAGAAGAGGAATTCAAGCAGTCGGAAGAATAAGACGACTAGTTGATGAGTTAAAACTAAAAGTAGGACAAATATTCCTCATAGTTAACAGAGCACCAGAAGGTAAGCTAAATGAGGGAACAATGGAAGAAATAAATAATCAAGGTTTAGAATTATTAGGAATTGTTCCTATGGACCCTATGGTGTATGAATATGATTCTAGTGGAAAGCCTTTAGTTCAATTACCAGAGGATTCACTATCTAAAAAAGCATTACATGATATTTTATCTAAAATACAATTTAATAAGTAGTTTAAGGAGGCATTAAATTATGTTCAAAAAATCTGTACAGAAATTTTCAGGTAAGATTTGTGAAGTAGAAATTGGAGCAGGAGAAAAGGCTATAAAGTTAGGTGGAGAAAATGTTCTTCCATTCTATGGCTTTGATGGCGAAGTAGGAAATACTGCTAAAGTAGGTATGGAAATTTCAGATGACTTAGCTGAATGGCCACAATTATTAAAAGACTTTTATAAAGATGTATGTGGTGATCCAGTTGCATGGGCAAAACATGTTGAAGAAAAGTATGCTCCAGACTTTATTTGTTTAAAGTTGGATAGTTCTGATCCAAATGGACAGGATAAACCAGTTGAAGAGTGTGCTAAAGTAGCAAAAGCTGTAGCAGAAGCTATAAAACTTCCATTAGTTATATCAGGAACAGGAACTCATGATAAAGATGCTAAATTACTTGAAAAAGTTGCAGCTGAATTAGACGGACATAACGTTCTTTTATTAGCAGCTGTAGAAGACAACTATAAAACAATAGCTGCTGCTGGAGCAATGGCTTATAGCCACAAAGTAGGAGCAGAATCTGCAGTTGATATAAACCTTGCAAAGCAAATGAACATATTAATTAATCAATTAGGTGTTGCTAATGACAAAATAATTGATAACGTTGGATGTGCAGCTGCTGGTTATGGTTATGAATATGTTGTATCAACTTTAGACAGAATAAGACTTGCAGCACTCGGACAAGATGATAAGACTTTACAAGTTCCTATAATTACACCAGTTTCATTCGAAACTTGGAAAGTAAAAGAGTCTATTGATGCAGATGCATGGGAAGATCAAGAAGGAAGAGGAATTGCTATGGAAGTTTCAACTGCTGCTGGTGTTTTAACAGGCGGTTCAAATGCAGTAATTTTACGTCATCCAAAGTCAGTAGAAACTATAAAGAAATTTATTAGTGAGTTAGCATAATAAAAAACATATAATTATAATTTTATACTGGATTGTTATATAAGGGAGGATTCAAAATGGCTTTAACAGGATTAGATATATTTAAATTAACACCAAAAAAGAATTGTAAAGATTGTGGTTTTCCAACTTGTCTAGCTTTTTCAATGAAGGTAGCAGGAGGCGGAGCTGAAATAGGAAAATGTCCACACATGGCTCCAGAAGCATTAGAAAAATTATCAGAAGCAACAGCACCAATAATGAAGACTATAACAATAGGTGCTGGAGATGCTGAAGTTAAATTAGGTGGAGAAACAGTATTATTCCGTCATGAAAAGACATTTGTAAATAAAAATAGATTTGCTGTAGCATTCTGTGATGCTATGGAAGACAGTGCTATAGATGAAAAAATTGCACATATTAAAGAAGTTAACTATATCAGAATCGGCGAAGAAATGAGAGCTGAGTTTGTTAAATTAAAATATAATGACAACAAAGATAAATATATTGCTTTAATCAATAAAATAAAAGCAAGCGGATTAAAAGTTGCTTATATCCTAGACTGTGAAGATGTTGATGTTATGAAGGAAGCTTTAGAATTAGTTAAAGCTGAAAAACCATTAGTATATGGAGCTAACAAAGACAACTTTGCTGCTATGGTTGAATTAGTTAAAGCTGATAACCTAGTATTAGGTGTAAAAGCTGAAAGCTTAGAAGCATTATATGCTTTAGTTGAAGAAATACACAAATTAGGATACAAGAACTTAGTTCTTCATCCAGTTGCAAATACAGTTAAAGAAGCTTTTGAAAACACAGTTCAAGTAAGAAGAATAAATATCCAAGGACAAGATAGAACTTTTGGATATCCTACAATGGTATTTGCAAACAAACTTGCAAATGGTGACAAATACATGGAAATTGCTCTATCAACATTATTTACAATGAAATATGGTGCAATCATCGTTTTAGATGATATGGACTTTGTTAGAGCTTTACCATTATTCGGATTAAGACAAAACATATTCACAGATCCTCAAAAACCAATGAGAGTAGAACCAGGTCTATATAAATTAAATGGTGCAGATGAAAGTGCTCCAATAATATGTACAGTTGACTTTGCATTAACTTACTTCATAGTATCAGGTGAAGTTGAGAGATCTAAAGTTCCAGTACAAATGTTAATTCCAGATGCAGGTGGATACTCAGTTCTTACTTCATGGGCTGCTGGTAAATTTACAGCATCAAGTATTGCTGCATTCATAAAAGAAAATGGCATAGAAGAAAAAGTTAAGACTAGAAAACTTATACTTCCAGGAAAAGTTGCTGTATTAAAAGGTGACTTAGAGGAAAACTTACCAGGATGGGAAATCATAGTTGGAACTACAGAAGCTATGTTTATTCCTAAGTTCTTAAAAGAGTTAGGTTAAGAATAATACGTGAACATAATTTAAGGATAATTTGAGAATCGAGTTTCGTCTCGATTCTCAATTATAAATATAGAATTTAATAATAAATACCGTTTTTAATTAAATATAAAAATTAGTAGGAGGGCATTTATTTATGGAGAAGTTTTTAGTTATAGGTGAAAGAATTCACTGTATATCACCAGCTGTTAGAAAGGCTATAGAAGAAAGAAACCCTGCAGAGATTATAAAGAGAGCAAAAGAGCAATTAGATGCAGGCGCTCACTATATAGATTTTAACATAGGACCTGCTGAAAAAGGCGGAGAAGACTTAATGCAATGGGGAGTTCAATTACTTCAAAAAGAATTCGACAACGTTCCAATAGCATTAGATACAACTAACTCTAAAGCAATCGAAGCTGGACTTAAAGTTTACAACAGATCAAAAGGAAAGCCAATCGTAAACTCAGCTGATGCTGGCGAAAGAATTACTAATATAGATTTAGCTGCAGAATATGATGCTATGTGTATAGCACTATGTGCAAAAGAAGGTATTACAAAAGATAATGATGAAAGAATAGCATATTGTACAGAAATGCTTGAAAGAGCTATGGGTCTTGGAATGGAACCAACTGACTTATTATTTGATCCATTATTCCTAGTTATAAAAGGAATGCAAGACAAACAAAAAGAAGTTTTACAAGGTATCAGAATGATAAGTGAAATGGGACTTAAGACTACTTGTGGTTTAAGTAACGTATCAAATGGAGCACCAAAACAAATAAGACCAATAATGGATGCTACTTTTGCTGCTATGGCAATTGAATGCGGACTTACTTCTGCAATCGTAAATCCTTGTGATTTAAGATTAATGGAAACTATTAAAACTTGTGACGTTGTAAACGGAGCAGTTTTATATGCTGATTCTTATTTAGACTTATAATTTTAACATATAATTTAAATTTAGGGAGGGGCTAAAAAATGAATTTATTTCAAACTATATTCACTGGTTCAAAGCAAGCCTTAGCAGCTGCAGAGGGTATTGTAAAACAAGCCGTTGATGAAAAGGGAAGAGATTGTAAAGTTGCATTCCCTGACACAGCATATTCATTACCAACATTCTATGCTGCTACAGGTAAGAAAGTTACTACTGTAGCTGAATTAGAAGCAGCTTTAGATGTTGTTAGAAGCTTAATTGTTGAGGAAGAAATGCTTGACAAAGCATTAAATGCAGGACTTGCTACAGCTGTTGCAGCAGAATTAGTTGAAGCAGCTAAATATGTGCTTTCAGACGCACCATATGCTGCACCATGTGCAGGCTTCATATCAGACCCTATAATCCGTTCATTAGGAGTACCACTAGTTACTGGTGATATCCCAGGTGTTGCGGTTGTTCTTGGAGAATGTCCAGATGCTGAAACTGCAGCAAAAGTTATAAAAGATTACCAATCAAAAGGATTATTAACATTCTTAGTTGGTAAAGTCATAGATCAAGCTGTAGAAGCTAATGTTAAAATGGGTCTTGAACTAAGAGTTATTCCACTAGGATATGATGTTACTTCAGTAATCCATGTTGTAACTGTTGCTATAAGAGCAGCTCTAATATTTGGAGCAATTAAACCAGGAAATTTAGCAGATTTGTTACAATATACTTCAGAGAGGGTTCCAGCATTTGTAAATGCTTTTGGACCATTAAGCGAACTTGTAGTTTCAGCAGGTGCAGGTGCTATAGCACTTGGATTCCCTGTAGTAACTGATCAAACAGTAACAGAAGTTCCAACATTATTATTAACTCAAAAAGATTATGATAAAGTTGTTAAAACTTCTCTTGAAGCTAGAAAAATAAAAATAAAAATCACTGAAATTCCAATACCAGTTGCATTTGCAGCAGCATTCGAAGGTGAAAGAATAAGAAAGAATGACATGTATGCAGAATTTGGTGGTAATAAGACAGAAGCTTGGGAATTAGTTATGAGTGCTGAACCAGGTGAAGTTGAAGATCACAAGATAGAAATCATAGGACCAGATGTTGATACTCTAACAAACATTCCAGGATTATTACCTCTTGGAATGCTTATAAAAGTATCTGGTGCTAACATGCAAAAAGACTTCGAGCCAGTTCTAGAAAGAAGACTTCACTATTTCTTGAACTACATTGAAGGTGTAATGCACGTTGGACAAAGAAACATGACTTGGTTAAGAATAGGTAAAGAAGCTTATGAAAAAGGCTTCAGATTAAAACATTTTGGTGAAGTTGTATATGCTAAAATGTTAGATGAATTCGGTTCAGTTGTAGATAAATGTGAAGTTACATTAATAACTGATCCAGCAAAATGTGCAGAGTTAAAAGAAAGTCTTGCTATGCCAAGATTTGCTGAAAGAGATGAAAGACTTAGCTCACTAGTAGACGAAAAGGTTGATACATTCTATACATGTAACCTTTGTCAATCATTCGCTCCAGCACATATTTGTATAGTAACTCCAGAAAGACTTGGACTTTGCGGTGCAGTTTCATGGTTAGATGCTAAAGCAACACTTGAATTAAACCCAACAGGACCATGTCAACCAGTACCAAAGGAAGGTTTAATAGATGAAACTTATGGTATCTGGGAAAAAGTAAATGAAACTGTTTCAAAGGGATCACAAGGTGCTGTAAATGAAGTTACATTATACAGTATATTAAATAGCCCAATGACTTCTTGTGGATGTTTCGAATGTATAACTGGTATAATGCCAGAAGCTAATGGTGTTGTAATAGTTAACAGAGAATATGGTGCTGCAACTCCACTTGGAATGACATTTGGAGAACTTGCATCCATGACAGGTGGTGGAGTACAAACTCCAGGATTCATGGGACATGGTAGACCATTTATTCCATCTAAGAAATTTATGAAGGCTGAAGGCGGAATTGAAAGAATAGTTTGGATGCCAAAAGAATTAAAAGACTTTGTTGGTGAAAAACTAAATGCAACAGCTAAAGAATTATACGGAATAGACAACTTCACAGATATGATTTGTGATGAAACTATAGCAGTAGATTCTGATGCAGTTGTAGCATTCTTAACAGAAAAAGGTCATCCAGCATTAAATATGGATCCAATAATGTAATTAATAATTACTAGGTTTTCTTAGTAATTAAGTTGAAGGTTTTTCTCCTACATTAAAAATGTAATTTTTAATGTAGAGGGAAAGCCTACCTTCATTATGAATTTTAAAAAAGAAGGAGTGTTAATAATGAATTTTCCAAGTGAATTATACTATAGTAATGAACATGCATGGGTTAAAGTAGACGGAGACGAAGCTTATGTAGGAGTAACTGATTTTGCACAAGAACAGCTTGGTGAAATATTATTTGTAGAGATGCCAGAAGTTGAGGACCAAGTAGAAGCAGGAAAAGCTTTAGGAGTAGTTGAGTCTTCTAAAAAAGCATCAGATTTTATAGCTCCTATATCTGGAGAAGTTTTAGAAGTTAACGAAAAGTTAGATGATGAGCCAGAATATATAAATGAAAATCCATATGATGGTTGGATTGCAAAAATAAAAATGTCAGATAAAGGTGAACTTGACAATTTATTAAAAGCATCTGCATATGAAGCAGGCTTAAAGTAAGAAAAAAACTTCTCGGTATAAAACCGAGAACGTTTTTTTTAAGGAGGTATTTACAATTTATGCTAAAGGTTAAATTTGTTCCACAAAATAAAGAAATAGAAGTAGCAATTGGAGAAAATTTAATAGAGGTTGCTAGAAAAGCCGAAATTTTTATAGATGCCCCATGTAATGGTAATGGTGTTTGTGGGAAATGTAAGGTAAAGGTTTTACAAGGAAAATTAGATGCTGAAAAAACAAGGCATATAAAAGATGAAGAATGGAATGAAGGTTATGTTTTAGCTTGTAACGCAAAAGTAATAGAAGATGTAGTTATTGAGATTCCTTCTAATGCATCAGCGGCTATGCATGGTATGAAAATAGAAGATTTATCCGGAGAAAGAGAAAATAAGATATTTGAGAATGCAAAGAAGCAGGTATTAGAGAATGGAATGGAGTTTAAAACTTATGTAAAAAAAGATTGTATAAAACTAGATCCTCCTACAATAGATGATAATATATCTGATTTTGAGAGAATAAAAAGACATTTAAGAAATAATTTGGGATATGATAGTGTATTTTGTAGGCTTCCGTTGCTAAGAAAAATACCGCCGCTTTTTAGGGAAGCTAACTTTGAAGTTACTATAACACATATACCAAGAGGTCATAAAAAGACTACCATAATTAATATGGAAAAAGGTAATACTACAAATAGACTTTATGGAATAGCACTAGATATAGGAACTACATCTGTTGCAGCTTGTTTAGTTGATTTATATGAAGGTAGGCTTATAGCAAAAGCGTCTTCAGGTAATGCACAAATAAAATATGGAGCAGATGTTATAAATAGAATAATATATTCTACGAAAAGAAATGGGCTTGCAGAGTTAAATCATGCAATAATTGAAGAAACAATAAATCCACTTTTAGAAAAAATGTATAACGATACTGGTATATCAAGGGATGAGGTTGTATCCTTTGTAACAGCAGGAAATACAACTATGTCTCATTTATTTTTAGGAGTTTATCCTGATTATTTGAGAATGGAACCATACATACCAGCATTTGTAAAGCCACCATTTATAAAAGCATCAGAGCTAGGAATTAATGTTAACCCAGAAACATTTGTATATTTGGTTCCTTCTGTTGCAAGTTACGTTGGTGGAGATATCACTGCAGGAGTGTTATCATCAGGCATATGGGCTAGTGATGAAATGATATTGTTCATTGATTTAGGAACAAATGGTGAAATTGTATTTGGGAATAAGGAATATTTAATGACCTGTGCTTGTTCGGCAGGACCAGCCTTTGAGGGTGGAGAAATTAGCAGTGGGATGAGAGCAGCAGGAGGAGCTATTGAAGGAGTTAAAATCAATCGCAAAACTTATGAACCAGAAATTGAAGTAATTGGCAATCAAGATCCAGTAGGAATTTGTGGATCAGGGATAATTGACTTAATATGTGAGCTGATGCTTGCAGGTATAATTGATAGAAGAGGAAAACTTATTCGAGATTTAAATACATCAAGAATAAGATTTGATGAACATGGAATTGGGGAATACGTAGTTGTATTCAAAGAGCAATATAAATTAGAAAAAGACGTAACCATAACGGAAGTTGATATAGATAATTTTATTAGAGCAAAAGGGGCTATTTATTCTGGAATCACGACACTTTTAAATAGTCTTGGAATGGACTTTACCATGATTGACAAGATTTACATTGCAGGAGGAATAGGTAACAGTCTAGATATTGGAAACTCTATAAAGATAGGTATGCTTCCAGATGTAGACGAAAGTAAAATCTCTTATGTGGGAAATAGTTCATTAATGGGATGTTACTTAACTCTAATGAGTGAAGATGCTAGGCGTAAATTAGAAGAAGTATCAAATAATATGACATATGTTGAACTTAGTGTAGAACCAGGGTATATGGATGAGTTTGTATCTTCATGCTTTTTGCCGCATACTGATATTGAAAAGTTTCCTAGTGTTGAAAAATTATTAAGGAGGTAGTTAAAAATGTGTGAATCAACAGCATATTTAATTACAGCAGAAGGTGAAAGAAAATTGATGGACTATGTTATAGACATAGTACCAAAAGAAAATGGAAGATTATTGTTAACAGACCTTTTAGGAGAAGAAAAATTAATTGAAGGTATGCTTAAAGAAATAAGACTTCTTGATCATAAAATAATAATAGAAAATATTAAATAACATTATTTATTATGGAGGGATTTTTTATGGATAATAATCATTTACATGAGCATGAAAATTGTTGCTGTGGTGAACATGACCACAGCAATACACATAAACATGACCACGAACATGTGCACGAGCATAATCACAGCCATGATGGAGAAGAGCATGAACATGAGCACTCTCATTATCATAATCATGAACATAGTCATGATCACAGTGGAAGTCACGAACATCATTATGATGACCACCATGACCATCATGACCATGAACATGGATGTGAAGTGGCAGCAGGCGAAAATTTAACAAAAGAAGAAAAAACTTTGAAAATATTGCTGCATCACTGGGTTGATCATAATAAATCTCATGAAGAAAGCTTTAAAGAATGGGTTGAAAAATCAAAATTGATGAATAAAATAGAAGTCTCAACTCACATACAAAAAGCAATTGAATTTATGGAAAAAGCAGACGAAATGTTGTTAGAAGCGCAAAAACATATTTAGTGTATGGTTTTAAACTTTAATTTGTAATCTAAGAAAAATGCGAAGCATTTTTTAGAGGACAGAGGACAATGGACAGAGGACAGTGAAGGAGGATTTTTCTCCGTTACACTACGAAAAATCTTTAATTTTACTTTCGGTAAATAAGATTTAATTAAGCTGTGCTTAATTAAACCGATGATGTTTCGCTTTGGAGAAACGAATCCACAAGAAATAAATTAGTTTTCTGACGTAAGGAAGAAAACTTACCTTCACTGTCCTCTGTCCTCTGTCAATTGTCCTCTCATAAAAATTTTGTGTCGCAAAATTTTTAAACTATGAACCAAATTTCATTATATAAGGAAGTTGAGAGGATGAAAAGTATTTATGGATAGGGTTGCAATAGAAGAAAAAAGAAAAGATAAGATACCATATGATTATAATAAAAGCATATTTAAAAACTTTAATCCTGAAGTCATGGAAAAGAATACCGGAACTATATATGATAGAGAAAGTGGACAATTTGTAGTTAGACTAATGGGTGAGAATGTAATAGTAAAATATCCATCAGGTGAAGTGTTTAAGGAAGATGGAACACAAATAGAAAAATATCCACCAAAAGCTTTAATCTTAAGATACTTAATGAATGCAAAAGGGGTTGCCCCATTAGGTAAGAATATAACATATAGAGACGTTGACGGTGGAAATATGTATTACAATAATTTCTATGGAAGATGTCTTTTAAGATTAGCCAAAACTTTTGGAAAAAATATTGAAGGTTTTAAAAATTCTCTAGAAAAGCTTGGAGCAGAAAAAGTGGACATGGGGGATATAGCCTATAAATTTGAATTCCTGAATAATATATATGTAACCTTTGCATTATGGGAGGGTGATGATGAATTTCCGCCTTCATCACAAATACTATTTGATGGTAATGCACCTTTCTATTTTTCGGCAGAGGATCTGGCAGTAGTTGGAGATGTTTCTATTGGAACTATAACAAATTTAGCTTATTCGAGATAGTTTAATATTTAACAATCAAATTTGTGTTAACCGGAGGAAACTTGATGAAATATATTTTAAGTAATTCATTTAATCCATATTTTAATTTAGCATTAGAGGAGTATATATTTAAGACTGTGGGGGCCTTAGAAGACTTTATTATTTTATGGCAGAATGATAATACAATTGTTATAGGAAGGCACCAAAATACTATAGAGGAAATTAATTCTGACTTTGTTAAAAAAAATAAAATAAATGTAGTAAGAAGAATAACTGGTGGTGGCGCTGTCTACCACGATTTAGGTAACTTAAATTTTTCATTTATAACAGGATATGATAAGAATAATATGATTGACTATAAGAAATATACGATACCAGTTATAAATGCGTTAAAGAAACTCGGAGTAAATGCTCAGTTAAGTGGCAGAAATGATCTTACAATTGATGGAAAGAAATTTTCTGGGAATGCTCAAAGCATGCATAAAGGAAGAATACTCCACCATGGAACTTTGCTATTTGACTCTAACTTAGATATTCTAGGAAAAGTACTTAATGTATCATTAGATAAAATTCAATCTAAGGGCATTAAATCTGTAAGAAGTAGAGTAACCAACATTAAAGATTATTTAGAAAAGGGCACAAGTATTAATGAATTCAAAGAATTACTTCTAAAGAATTTATTTGAAAACAACGACTTAGAGGAATATTGTTTATCTGAAGATGATGCAAATAGTATAAACAAACTAAAAGAAAGCAAATATGATACATGGGAATGGAATTATGGTAAGTCTCCAAAGTTTAATTTTAAGAATTCAAAAAGATTTACCAATGGTAAATTAGAGATACTTCTTAATGTAAATGATGGATACATTACTGAGTGCAAGATTTATGGGGATTTCTTAGCATTATGTGGTGTAGATGAATTGGAGAAAAGTATTGTAGGAAACAAATATGAAAAAGGTGATATTGAAACTTTATTGAAAAATATTAATTTAACACAATACTTCGGTAATATCGCTTTAGATGAAATATTGCAATGCTTTTTTGTATAACTGACTTTGGAATTTTAAACATAATTATTTTAATAACTATAAATTAATCAAAAGGAAGGGGATTATATCATGGAAAGTCATATGTTAAAACCAAATGAATTGTGTGACGTATCTATAGGAGGCGGTTGCGGTAAGGCAAAGTTAACTATAATGCAGCAATTTATATTAGGGTTATTGGCAGGTGCATTTATAGCAGTAGGGGGAGCTGTTTCGGCAGTTGTTTCACATGGAATAGCCGATGCTGGTGTAGCAAAATTTGTAGGTGCTGCAGTGTTCCCTGTAGGACTTATGCTAGTAATAATATGTGGAGCAGAATTATTCACAGGAAATTGTTTAATGGTTGTACCACTCGTAGATAAAAAGATAACTGTAATAGATATGATAAAGAACTGGGTAGTAGTTTATATAGCCAACTTTCTTGGTTCTATACTTATAGCATTTTTAGTTTTTCAAGCAGGAGTATTCAATATGAGTGCTGGAAAACTTGGGGGAGTTGTAATAAAAGTAGCTTCAACTAAAGGAGGTCTATCCTTTGGAACAGCCTTTGCAAGTGCTATAATGTGTAATTTCTTGGTTTGTCTTGCAGTTTGGGGCGCTGCAGCTGCTAAGGATGTTATTAGCAAAATATTCATAATATGGTTTCCAATAATGGCTTTTGTAGCCTGTGGATTTGAACACTGTGTTGCCAATATGTACTTTTTAACAGCAGGAATTTTTGCTAAAACTAATCCAGTATATTTGAAAGCATCTGGATTAGCACCAAATAAAGTAATAAATGGATCTGGAATAATAAATAACTTAATTCCTGTTACTCTTGGCAATATAGTTGGTGGAGTTGTTATGGTAGGTCTAGCATATTATGTTGTTTATAAATATATTCCTGCTCAAAAGAACAAAGCAGCTTCAGAAGAAAAAGCTTCAGTATAATAAAGTCTAGATATATCGAATAAAATATTGGATTAATTTGCTCCTCAGGTTTATTTCACAAAATTTGAATATATTTAAAAGTTGAATACTTAGAACATTTGTGCTAATATTAATTTAGAAGTTTAAAATTAAGTATTATGGCGGAGTTTTAAGAGAGCCAAATTTTGAGGTATGTTGTACCTTAAATTTGTGCTCTCTTTTTGTTTTATATTTAAGGAGGTAGAATTCTATGTTTGATGTAACAATTGTAGGAGCTGGAGTAATTGGGTGTTCAATAGCTAGAGAACTTTCAAGGTATAAATTAAAGGTATGTGTTATTGATAAAGATTCAGATGTAGCAAATGGAACAACTAAAGCGAATAGTGCAATAGTTCATGCTGGCTTTGATGCCAAACCGGCTACTTTAAAAGGGAAATTAAATGCTAAAGGAAACGCCATGTTTGATAAATTAGCAGAAGAACTAGATTTCCCATTTAAAAGGATCGGATCTTTAGTATTATGCTTTGACAAGGATGATTTAGGCAAACTTAATGACTTAAAAGAACAAGGCGATAAAAATGGTGTTCCAGGTCTAGAAATAATAGAAGGCGATAAACTAAGAGAAAAGGAGCCAAATATATCAGATGAAGTAGTTGCAGCAATGCATGCTCCAACCGGTGGAATTGTTTGTCCTTATGAAATGACTATAGCTTTAGCTGAAAATGCATTTACAAATGGAGTGGATTTTAAATTTGAAACTAAATTAGAGACTATAAATAAAGTAGATAACATGTATGTATTGAAAACTAATAAAGGTAATATTGAAACAAATATAGTGATAAATGCTGCAGGGGTATTTGCGGATGAAATAAATAATATGGTAAGTAATAATAAGTTAACTATAGTTCCAAGAAAAGGAGAATATTGCTTATTTGATAAATCAGTAGGGAATATGATATCAAAAACTGTGTTCCAACTTCCAACTAAGATGGGAAAAGGAATACTAGTAACCCCAACAGTGGATGGAAATTTGTTAGTAGGCCCTAACGCAGTAGATATAGAAGATAAAAATGATTTAGATACATCAGCAGAAGGACTTAATGATGTATTAAATAAGGCAGGCTTAAGTATTAAACAAGTTCCAACAAGACAAGTTATAACTTCATTCTCAGGATTGAGAGCCCACAGCGTGGAAAATGATTTTAGAATTGGAGAAGCGAAGGATGCTGAGAACTTTATAAATGCAGCAGGTATTGAATCACCTGGATTATCAAGTGCACCTGCAATAGCTGAAATGGTTGTGAATATTATAGTAGAAAAACTAAGTCCAAGTAAAAATGAAGGATTTAACCCTATAAGAAAAGGAATCCCTAAATTTAGAGAGATGAATAATGAAGAGAGAAATAAGCTTATACAGCAGGATTCAAGATATGGTAAGATAATATGTAGATGTGAAACTGTTACTGAAGGGGAAATTATAAATGCAATAAAAAGACCTTTAGGAGCAAGAACTCTCGATGGCGTTAAAAGAAGAACTAGATCCGGGATGGGAAGATGTCAATCAGGATTTTGTGCACCTAGAATAGTTGAAATTTTATCTAGAGAACTTAATATACTTCCAACAGAAGTAACTAAGTTTGGGGGTAAGTCTCAATTACTAGTAGGCAAAGATAAAGAAACAATTTAGATGAATAAAATTATGAAATTAATATTACTTGGAGGTTTATTAATATGCAAGAGTATGACATAGTAATAATTGGTGGAGGACCAGCTGGACTTGCAGCAGCAATTTCAGCTAGAGAAGAAGGCATAGATAATATATTAATACTTGAAAGGGAAAGTCAATTAGGCGGAATATTAAATCAATGTATTCATAATGGTTTTGGACTTCATACTTTCAAGGAAGAATTAACAGGGCCAGAGTATGCACAAAGATTCATTGATAAGGTAGAAGAAATGAAAATACCATATAAATTGAATACTATGGTATTGGACTTAAACGAAGATAAAGTTATTACAGTAGTTAACGAGGAAGATGGAATACTTGAACTAAAAGCTAAGGCAGTTGTACTTGCAATGGGATGTAGAGAAAGACCAAGAGGAGCTATAAACATTCCAGGAAGCAGATGTGCAGGAATATACACAGCAGGTGCTGCTCAAAAGTTCGTAAATGTGGAAGGATACATGCCAGGCAAGGAAGTTGTTATATTAGGTTCAGGAGATATAGGACTAATAATGGCAAGAAGAATGACACTTGAGGGAGCAAAGGTTAAGGCTGTAGTTGAGCTTATGCCATATTCAGGTGGTCTTAAGAGAAACATTGTTCAATGCTTGGATGACTTTGGTATACCTTTAAAATTAAGTTATACTGTTACAGATATAAAGGGTAAAGAGAGAGTTGAAGGAGTAACTATTGCAGCAGTAGATGAAAAGAGACAGGTGATAAAAGGCACAGAAGAATTTATACCTTGTGACACACTTCTTTTATCTGTAGGGCTTCTTCCAGAAAATGAACTATCAAGAAACGCTAATATTAAATTATCAAATATAACTGGCGGACCAGAAGTTGATGATAGATTAGAAACAAATGAAGATGGAATCTTTGCTTGTGGTAATGTTCTACATGTTCATGATTTAGTCGATAATGTTACAGTAGAAAGCTACAATGCAGGTAGAAATGCAGCAGATTATGTAAAAGGCAAGAGATTTGATGGTAAAAAGATAGAATTAATACCAACAGATGGCGTTAGATATACTGTACCTAAGCAAGTAAATCCTAAAAATATAGAGAAGAGCTTAGAGGTAAGATTTAGAGTTGGAGATGTATTTAGAGATAGCTATATTTCGGTTTATTTTGATGATGTAAGAGAAATGCATATAAAGAAAAGAATACTTACACCAGGAGAAATGGAAACAGTTAAACTTTCCAAAGAAATAATGAATAAATATCCTGAGTGCAAAAAAATTACTATTAAGGTAGAGAAGGAGTAGTAGATATGCTTATGAGAGAGTTAACATGTATAGGATGTCCTATAGGTTGCCAGCTTCAAGTTAAATTAGAAGGAAAAGAAGTAACTGAAGTTACAGGCTTTACTTGTAAAAGAGGAGAAGAATACGCTAAAAAGGAATGTACTAATCCTACAAGAATAGTGACTTCTTCAGTATATGTAGAGGGTGGAGAAATAGGAGTAGTTCCTGTAAAAACAGAAGCAGATATACCAAAGGAAAAAATATTTGATTGCATAAAGGCTTTGAAGGGAATAGTAGTGAAAGCTCCTGTAAATATTGGAGATATAATAATTAAAAATGTATTGGACACAGGTGTTAACATTATTGCAACTAGAAAAGTGAAGGAAGTATCAAAAAAATCCCATAAAATTGCCTAATATAAAAAGGGACTGTTGTACTATAGGGTTGCACGGCCGACACTTAACTTACACTCCGGCATAT
>NZ_JAEEGC010000104.1 GCF_019207025.1 Clostridium thailandense
ATAGAAAGTCTCGGATATGAGGTTGTTCTACAAAAGACTTAGTTGTTTGGGGTTTTATGGTAAAATTTTAAGCCCGCCAATCGGCAGGCCTATTAGTCATGCATTTAATTAGGTTATCCTTAGAATAAGTTTTCAGGACAGCCCCTTTAATCTTAAGGAAATTTTTTATCATTAATTTAAATAATATTATATAATCATTCCAGATGAATCTGCGTCAGAAGTTTTTATGGAACTATGAGTATCCTTATCTCCATAATTTAAGAATGCATTAAGAATTACTGCAACTACTGATGCTGAAACTATACCACTACTAAAAATTGATTTGAAAATTGTTGGTGTATGATCAAGTAAGTTAGGTACAGCAGTGATTCCAAGTCCTATACCAATAGAACAAGCAACAACTAACATATTAGAATTTTTATTAAAATCAACGCTTGAAAGCATCTGTATACCAGCAACAGCAACCATTGCAAACATTATAGTAGTAGCTCCACCTATGACAGGCTGAGGAATAATAGTAGCTAAAGCCGCAAATTTAGGAACTAATCCTAGTGATACAAGAATAATACCAGAAGCAACTACAACGAAACGGCTTTTTACCTTACTTAAAGATAAAAGTCCTAGATTCTGGTTGAAGGTTGTATATGGAAACGAATTGAAGATCCCCCCGAGTATTGTAGCAAGTCCTTCTGCTCTAAGACCGCGTACAATGTCTTTTTCAGTGATGTCCACTTCACAAACCTTTCCAATTCCAAGAAATGTACCTGTTGATTCAATCATTACTGTTAACATAACGAAAGTCATCATAATTATTGAACCAAGGTCAAATTTAGGTAGACCAAAATTAAATGGATGAACAAAGCTTATCCATTGTGCATTTATTACTTCAGTAAAGCTTACTTTGCCCATAAATGCAGCAACTATTGTTCCTAAAATTATACCATTTAAAACAGAAATTGCCTGAAAGAATCCTTTTAAAAATTTATTAGATATTAAAACTACAAGCATTACAAATCCCGCTAACAAAAGATTAGACACACTTCCGAAATCTTTTGCACCTGAACCACCACCAATGCTGGTAACTCCAACATTTACTAAAGAAAGACCGATCATTGTAACAACAGATCCTGTTACAACTGTTGGAAAAAATCTTAATATTTTTCCATATAAGGGTGCGATTAGAACGACAATAATTGCAGCTACTATAATAGAACCATAAGCTGTTTGCATTCCTAAACTTTTGCCAATAATAATCAACGGACCAACTGCTGCGAAAGTACATCCTAAAATAGCTGGTAATCTTATACCCATATATGGACCGACCCCAATTGCTTGTAACAAAGTTGCAATTCCGCAGGTAAATAAATCTGCAGCTACTAAAAGTGCTAACTGTTCTGGAGTTAAACCTACAGCACCACCAATGATTAATGGTACAGCTACTGCACCTGCATACATTGCAAGTACATGTTGTAAACCTAAAGTAGCAAGCTGTCCTATTGGAAGCATTTCATTTACTTTTTCGTCTTTTCTTAAATTCTTTTGTGACATAATGAACCTCCTAAATAAAACTTTCATAATAATTTTGAATAATTCCAAACCTGCTTGTCTATAAACAATGTATATTATGTGATTCATAAATATACATTGTTTATAGACATAGGTTATTTTGCTAGGTTTTTTGTTTATGTACTATATTGTATCACAAATTATCAAAAAGTCGAATATTTTTTAATAATTTATAAAAATAATTCGTATTGACACAAATTATTTTTATAATAGCGAACTTAACATTATAGATAACTACACCAGACACTTAACTTATAAAAAATATTAATTAGTAGCAGTTAACACAAGTTAAATATTTTTTAGAGGACAGAGGACAATTGTCAGAGGACAGTGAAGGAGGATTTTTCTTCTAATTCTCATAGTATAAGTTAAGTGTCTGGTGTAGGTATCTATATATTACTTAAAAATTTTGTAGAAAAAAGATTTGTCCTTTTTGCGAAAAATATGATATAATACTAACAAATTGTAAAAAAAACTCGTATATCATCGGTAATATGGTCCGAAAGTTTCTACCTGCTACCCGTAAATTGGCAGACTACGAGGTATTTTATTTTTGTGATAAGAATTTTTATATTCTTTTTTGTCATGAAAAAAACACCTCGATTTATAAATTGAGGTGTTTTTTATTTTGCTGAATAAAGCACATTTAACTGAAATGAATGTGTCTAAGATAAAAAGTTAAAAGAAAATATTAAATCGGATTATTGCGAATGTTTTTTGGATATTTAATAAAAACATTCGCAAAATTTTTAAAAAAGTCTTTTATTAATTGGTTAATTAAGATATAATATATACTGCTGTGGTAAAAATACGAACTATAAGACATTTGACGGAATTGATAAACAGCAAAGTCTAGTTGGTAACTCCTAGCTTCAAAAGCGGGAGTTATATGTGTGTAAGGAATTAATTGGAATTTTTAGTTTGTAAGGGGGAAATATTAGTGTTTACAATACAGAAATTAGTACAACCAGAAACTATTGAGGAAGCATATAAGCTATTAATTGAAAAAAAATCTAACACTGTTATTGGCGGTTCCGCCTTTTTAAGAATGGGTTCAAAAAGAATAGGCACAGCTATAGATCTTTCAAAGCTTAATTTAAACTACATAAAAGATTATAGTGATTATATAGAAATAGGAGCTATGACTACCTTTAGGGACATAGAGACAAATAATGAGTTGAAAAAATATTTTAATGGGTTATTACCTAAATCTGTAAGCAATATAATAGGTGTTCAGTTTAGAAATGTAGTTACAGTAGGTGCTACAGTTTATTCAAAATATGGATTTTCAGATTTTATAACAGCATTGTTATCTTTGGATGTTGATGTTGAATTGTGCGAAACAGGAAGAATATCTCTAGAGGAATTCCTAAATATGCCTTATAAAAAAGATATATTGACTAAGATATTCATAAAGAAGAATAATACAAAGGCTTGTTATAAGGATTTTAGAAATTCTATAAGTGATTACCCCATATTAAATGTGGCTGTTTCAAGCACGGACAGTCAATGGAAAATAGTTGCAGGAGCTAGGCCAAGAGGAGCAGGTATCGCTAAAAATGCTTCACTAGAATTATCAAAAGGATCATTAACTGATAAAGAAATAGATAATGCAGCAAATATGGCATCAGAAGAATTAGCTTTTGGAAGCAATATGAGAGCTGAAGGGGAATATAGAAAGGTTATATGCAAAGTATTAGTTAAAAGAGCAGTAATGGAGGTACTACAATGCAAGTAGAATTTACTTTAAATAATAAAAAAGTTAATTTTGAAATAGAAGCTGACGAATTTCTAGCAGATACACTAAGGGCACAGGGTATGTTAAGTATAAGAAAAGGATGTAACACAAGCTGTTGTGGGCTTTGTACTGTTTGGATAGATGGAAAACCTACTTTATCTTGTTCTGTTCTATCAATAAGGGCTCAGGGGAAAAATATCACCACCATTGAAGGCCTTGAAAAAGAAGCTGATGAATTTGCAAAGATACTTGTTTCAGAAGGTGCAGAGCAATGTGGCTTCTGTAGCCCTGGCTTTATTATGACAGTAATTGCTATGAAAAATGAATTGGTAAATCCAACAGAAGAAGAAATAATACATTATTTAACTGGAAACTTATGTAGGTGTACGGGTTATATGGGACAATTAAGAGCAGTTAAGAAGTATTTGGAGGTAGTGTAACTATGAAGATAGTTGGTAAAGGTATTGCAAAGATAGATGGAATGGCAATTGCTACAGGCAAGCCTGTTTATACAGAAGACTTAGCGATGAAAAACGCTTTAATTATAAAAATACTTAGAAGTCCACATGCTTTTGCTAGGATTAAATCTATTGATGTGTCAAGAGCAGAAAAACTAGAGGGAGTAGAATGTATCCTCACCTATAAGGATGTACCAGATGTGAGATTTACCTTAGCTGGACAATCTTATCCAGAGCCATCTCCCTATGACAGCTTAATTTTAGATCCTATAGTTAGATATGTGGGAGATGAAGTTGCAATTATAGCTGCTGTAGATGAAAAAACTGCATTGAAAGCCATGAGGCTTATAAAGGTTGAATACGAGGTTTTTGAGCCTGTGATTGATTTCGAAAAGGCAGAAGGGCATAAATCCATTGTTCACCCAGAAGAAGATCTTCATTGTAACTTTAATATTGGGATGCAAAAGGATAGAAATGTAGTAGCTACTGAAAATATAGAAGTTGGAGATGTGGACAAGGTATTAAAAGAATGTGACACAGTAATTGAAGAGACTTATTATACTCAAGCCCAGGCTCACTGTATGATGGAAACCTATCGTGCTTTTAATTATCTTGATCATATGGGAAGACTTGTAGTAGTAAGTTCTACACAAATTCCTTTCCACGTTAGGAGACATTTAGCTAGAGCTTTAAAAATACCAGCAAGTAAAATAAGAGTTATTAAACCAAGAATAGGAGGAGGCTTTGGTGCCAAACAAAGTGATCCAGTAGAGGTATATTCTGCAATAGTAACTCTAAAAACTGGAAAGCCGTCCATGATAATCTATGATAGAAAAGAAACCTTTGAATGCACTAGCAGTCGTCATGCTATGAGAATAAAAGTGAGAATGGGAGCGGATAAGGAAGGATACATAAGAGCTATAGACATAGACGTTTTATCGGATACAGGAGCTTATGGAGAGCACGCTTCCACAGTATTTGGTTTAGTAGGGCACAAAACTCTTCCTTTATATAACAAGACAACAGCTGTTAAATTTACAGGAACCGTAGTCTATACAAATAAGGCACCAGCAGGAGCTTTTAGGGGCTATGGAGCTACTCAAGGAACCTTTGCCGTTGAAAGTACAGTTAACAAATTAGCAAAGGAATTAAAGATTGATCCTGTTGAACTTAGAGTTAAAAACTTAATAAAACAAGGAGAAACTTGTTTAATACATGGAGACGAAATCTTGGGAAGCTCTACTTTACACGAATGCATAGAAAGAGGAAAAGAATTGATAGGATGGAGTGAAAAATATCCACGTAGAGAAATAGGAAACAACAAAGTAAGAGCTGTAGGTATGGCAGTAACTATGCAGGGATCGGGAATAGCAAATATTGATACAGCTTCTGCAGAAATAAGATTAAATGATGATGGTAATTACACACTTCTTATAGGTGCTACAGATATGGGAACAGGCTGTGATACTATACTTACTCAAATGGCTGCAGAAATTTTAGATGCCCAAATGGATAAATTTGTAGTAAATTCAGCAGATACAGATGTTTCACCTTATGATCCAGGTTCTTATGCATCAAGTACAACTTATGTTACTGGAATGGCTGTTGTAAGAGCTGCAGAGGATTTGAAAAAGCAGATTATAGAAAGTGGAGCTAAATTCATGGAGGTTTCTGCTGATAATGTAGAATTTGATGGAGAAATTATAAAAACTCTTGATGAAAGCAAGTCTATGAGTTTAGCAAAATTAGCTGAATTTCTTGTGTTAGGAGTTGGAAAAAAACAATTAATTGGAAGTGCTACTTATGGTAATGAACAGTCTCCGCCACCTTTTATCGCAGGCTTCACAGAGATAGAAATAGATAAAGAGACAGGAAAGTTTGAGGTAATTGATTTTGCAGCAATAGTTGACTGTGGAACTGTTATAAATCCGAATTTAGCTAGAATTCAAACAGAAGGTGGAATCGTTCAGGGAATAGGACTAGCTATGTATGAAGATGTTAAGTTTGATGATAAAGGAAGATTACAGACAAACTCCTTTATGCAGTACAAAATTCCTTGTAGAAAAGATATAGGAAATATAATAGTAGACTTTAAGCCAAGCTTTGAGCCAACTGGTCCTTTTGGAGCTAAATCTATAGGAGAGATTGTTGTAAACACACCACCTCCAGCTATTGCAGATGCAATCTTTAATGCAGTGGGAGTTAGAATAAATACTCTTCCAATAACGCCAGAAAAAGTATTTATGGCGCTTAATGAGCAAGAAAGCTATATGGAAGATGATGATAGAGAATTAGTAATGGTCTAATTTATAGTAAAGTTTAGTTTGACACTAATTTAACGTGATGATATAATGAATGGCAGAGTGTGAAGGTCACACGAAGGGGTACACCACCACGGGTGTAGTTTTTCGTGTGGCCTTTTTTTGATTTTAAAAAAAGAGGTGATCAAATGATAAAAATTAATGGAAAAGAAGTAAATTATGAAAAAGAAATTCTGCTAGATGAACTTCTTATTCGGGAGGGGTATTCGCTTCAGAAAATTGCAGTTGAGTTTAATGGTGAAATAGTAACAAAGGCTCAGTATAAACAAACTAACATTAAAGATGGCGATTCGCTAGAAGTAGTTAGCTTTGTAGGGGGGGGTTAATATGGATTTATACATAAATGGAAAAAGAAGAACAACTAAAGACTCTTCGCTTCACTCACTAAAAGCAAAACTGTATCCCAAAAATCCTTCTATTATTACAATTTATAATGGTTTTCAAACAGAGAATGATGCTGAGCTAAGCGAGAATGAGCATATATCTTTTATAGAAAAAGGGGTAATGCCTTCAGAAGATGAATTAGAAGCATTAATGGTGGCAAGACATACTCCCTATGTTCATGAAAAAGTAAAGAATGCGAGAGTTGGAATTGCAGGACTTGGCGGTCTTGGCTCTAATATAGCTGTGGCTCTAGCAAGAACAGGTGTTGGACATCTTCATTTAGTAGACTTTGATATAGTAGAGCCCAGCAATTTAAATAGACAAGCATATAAAATAAGTCATCTTGGAATGAAAAAAACTGAGGCTTTACAAGCAGAACTTAAGGATATAAATCCTTACATTAAAATTTCTATCGATGATATTAAAATAACAGAAGAGAATGCTGCTTACATATTTGAAAATGATCCTATTGTGTGTGAGGCATTTGATAGACCTGAATATAAAGCAATACTAGTAAATACTTTATTAGAGCAAAAAACAGGGATTAAATTGGTTGCGGCATCCGGTTTAGCTGGCTTCGAGAGCAGCAACTCAATTAAAACTAAAAAAGTATTTAAAAACTTTTATCTATGCGGAGATGAGACAAGTAGTGCACAGCCAGGTAGAGGATTGATGGCGCCTAGAGTAAGCATCTGCGCTGGGCATCAGTCTAATATGATTCTGAGGCTAATATTAGGAATAGAAGAAGTATAAAGATTATGTTAAAAAATAAAAACTGTAAAGATGGGAGAGAAGATATAATGAAAAATGATATATTAAAAATTGGAGGACATGAGTTCTCGTCAAGATTTATTTTAGGTTCAGGAAAATATAACTTAGAATTAATTAAGGCAGCAGTAGAATATGCTGGTACACAGATGATTACTCTAGCATTAAGACGTGCAAATACGAATGGAAATGAGAATATTTTAGATTATATTCCAGAAGGCGTAACTTTGCTGCCTAATACATCAGGAGCTAGAACTGCAGAGGAAGCTGTTAGAATTGCAAGATTGGCAAGAGAAATGAGCTGTGGAGATTTTGTAAAGGTTGAGATCATTCGTGATTCAAAATACCTGCTTCCAGATAACAGTGAGACTATTAAAGCTACAGAAATTCTTGCAAAGGAAGGCTTTGTAGTAATGCCATATATGTATCCAGATTTGAATGTAGCGCGTGATTTAGTTAATGCAGGAGCAGCCTGTGTTATGCCGCTAGCATCACCAATTGGTTCTAATAAAGGCTTATGTACAAAAGACTTTATCAAAATATTGGTAGATGAAATTGATCTTCCAATAATTGTTGATGCAGGAATTGGCCGACCATCTCAAGCTTGTGAAGTCATGGAAATGGGTGCTGCAGCGGTTATGGCTAATACAGCAATTGCAACTGCAGGGGATATTCCAGCTATGGCAGGATCTTTCAGACAAGCTGTTGAAGCAGGTCGTGCAGCATATCTTTCTGGATTAGGCCGTGTATTAGACAAGGGTGCAGCCGCATCTTCACCAATAACTGGATTTTTGGAAGAATAGGAGGTGGAGTCATGAAGGAAGAACGTGTAAATCATATGGAATATATGCCAGGGATGGAAGTATTAGAATCAGATGTAATGGATCAGGTTATAAGTGGCATGGAAGCTTATGACTATAACAAATATAATGCGGCAGATGTACAAAGAGCTCTAAACCATGATTACCGTACATTAGAGGATTTTGCAGCCTTGCTATCTCCAGCAGCAGCTCCTTTTCTGGAACAAATGGCTCAATTAGCGAAGGAGGAAACAAGAAAACATTTTGGTAATTCCATTTATATGTTTACACCTTTATATATTGCTAACTATTGTGAGAATTACTGTATTTATTGTGGCTTTAACTGCTATAACAAAATACGCCGTGCAAGATTGAATTCTGAAGAAATTGAAAAGGAAATGCAGGCTATAGCTAAGACTGGATTAGAAGAAGTGCTGCTTCTTACTGGAGAAAGTAGAAAGATGTCAGATGTAAAATACATTGGAGAGGCATGCAAAATAGCACGTAAATATTTTAAGTTAGTAGGACTAGAAGTATATCCAATGAATTCTGATGAATATGAGTACCTTCATAGTTGTGGTGCAGATTTTGTTACTGTATTTCAGGAAACTTATAACTCAGATAAGTATGAGACTCTTCATCTAGCAGGACATAAGCGTATATTTCCTTATAGGCTCAATGCTCAAGAAAGGGCATTAAAGGGCGGCATGCGTGGAGTTGGCTTTGCGGCTCTGCTTGGATTGGATGATTTCCGTAAAGATGCTTTTGCTACAGGTATGCATGCATATCTTCTTCAGAGAAAATATCCACATGCAGAGATTGCATTTTCTTGCCCAAGACTTAGACCGATTATTAATAATGACAAGATTAACCCTAAAGATGTACATGAACCACAGCTTTTACAGGTAATTACAGCATATCGTCTCTTTATGCCTTTTGCCAATATAACTATTTCAACAAGAGAGTGTGCTAGATTCCGTGATAACGTGATCGGCCTAGCAGCTACTAAGATTTCAGCTGGCGTTAGTACTGGAATCGGAAGTCATGGTGAAGAGGTAGAGGATACAGGAGACAGCCAATTTGAAATTGCGGATGGCAGATCTGTAGAAGAGGTATATGAAGCAATTAAAGCACGTGGCTTGCAGCCTGTAACAAACGATTATGTTTATGTGTAGGGGGATAAGATAAGGCTGCTGCACTTATAGAGGTTCATGGCTGACACTTAACTTATACTCCGGAATATATTGCTATTCTTCCGGCACGATAAATACTTTTGACAAGTCTAAAGCCCATATTTTTAAAAAAGCTAAGAATCTTTGATAACTCGCTGTGCTCAGTCGGACCAACTTATCAATTACCA
>NZ_JAEEGC010000105.1 GCF_019207025.1 Clostridium thailandense
TAACCTCTGTTTAATTTTCAAAGACCAAGTAGTTAGCGTTACTTAGTATATCATACTACTTAACGTTTGTCAACATTCTTATTTATGTGATTAATTGTTAAATTTCTTATCATCTCTCGACGACATGTGTTATTTTATCATAAAATATTTAGTTCAAATATAATTATTCTTCTATTTTCACACTTTATATCACTTTTTCTATATATATCTACTAATTTCAAACTTTTTCATATACAGATACACTAGGATAAGTTTATTAAAACAAAGCCCAAATCCACCTTTTGTTAAGCATAAAATCCTTAGCTACCTTCAAGTTCTAGACTATTCAAAATAAGTCTCGTAAAAACTATACATTTTAAGTTACATATTATATGTACAAAAACTTCATAAGCAAATACAAATGAATATAGGTCTTAAAGAAGTATCCAAAACAGAGTATTGGTTAGAACTTTTAATTGCTACTAAATATATTGATTACTAAATACATATTAGTTTTTTAACAATAATCTTTTCAAAACTAACATAATGTTTTTTAATCCAATTTGCATTTCATTTATTGTTAAATATTTAACTATAATTTTAATGTTATTTTGCATTTTTTCTTATATTTTATGCATTTCATCAATTTTAAGACAACGTTTACGCTAATATTTTGAAAAAATATAATATTTTTCTCAAAAGTTTGATTGACATTTAACAAACAATGTTGCATAATAAGATCATAAAGTTAAGAAATAGCAGATATGCAGAAGGTCCTTACAAAACCTAATGCATACATAGTCATTAATAGATTAAGAAAGAGGTGCTATTAAATGAAAGTAACAAACGTTGATGAATTAATGAAAAAATTAGAAGAGGTAAAAGCTGCTCAAAGAGAATTTTCTACTTATACTCAAGAACAAGTTGACGAGATTTTTAGGCAGGCAGCAATGGCAGCAACCAACGCAAGAATTAGACTTGCTAAAATAGCTGTTGAAGAAACTGGAATGGGAATAATAGAGGATAAGGTTATTAAAAACCATTATTCTTCCGAATATATATATAATAAATATAAAGATGAAAAAACTTGCGGTCTTATTGAAAAAGATGAATCCTTCGGTATCGCAAAAGTTGCAGAGCCAATAGGTGTTGTAGCTGCTGTTGTTCCAACAACCAATCCAACTGCTACTGCAATTTTCAAGGCATTAATAGCTTTAAAAACCAGAAACGGAATAATATTCTCTCCTCACCCAAGAGCAAAAAAATCAACAATAACTGCAGCTAAAATAATACTTGATGCAGCAATTAATGCTGGTGCTCCAGAAGGAATAGTTGGGTGGATAGACGAACCATCTGTTGAGCTTTCACAAGTAGTAATGAGAGAAGCTGACATAACTCTTGCTACAGGTGGTCCCGGAATGGTTAGAGCTGCTTATTCATCTGGAAAGCCAGCTATAGGGGTTGGTGCAGGTAATACACCGGCTATAATCGATGAAAGCGCTCATATAAAGATGGCTGTAAACTCGATTCTTTTATCAAAGACTTTTGATAATGGTGTTATATGTGCTTCTGAACAATCGGTAATAGCTTTAGACTCTGTGTACGATGAAGTTAGAAATGAATTTGAAGATAGAGGTGCTTATATACTTAATAGAGATGAAATAAATAAGGTTAGAAAAGTAATTCTAATTAATGGTTCATTAAATGCTAATATAGTTGGACAATCTGCTTATAAAATAGCAAATATGGCCGGAGTTGAAGTTCCTGAGACTGCTAAAGTTCTTATTGGCCAAGTAGAGTCTGTTGAGCTTGAAGAGCCATTCTCACACGAAAAACTTTCTCCTGTTTTGGCTATGTATAGAGCAAAAACTTTTGATGAAGCACTTAAGAAAGCAGAGAGACTTGTTGAATTAGGCGGCTTCGGTCATACATCAGTACTATATGCTGATACAATGACAGCTAAAGACAAAATAGAAAAATTTAGCGCTACTATGAAAACAGGAAGAACAATTATCAATATGCCTTCAGCACAAGGCGCTATAGGTGACTTATATAACTTTAAACTAGCTCCTTCCTTAACACTTGGTTGTGGATCCTGGGGAGGAAACTCCGTATCAGAAAATGTTGGTCCTAAGCATCTATTAAACATTAAAAGTGTAGCTGAGAGGAGAGAAAACATGCTTTGGTTTAGAGTTCCAGAAAAAGTTTACTTCAAATATGGTAGCCTTGGAGTTGCATTAAAAGAATTAAAAGATATGAATAAAAAGAAAGCATTCATAGTTACAGATAAAGTTCTTTATGAATTAGGTTATGTAGATAGAGTTACAAAGGTTTTAGAAGAAATAGGCGTTGATTTCAAAGTATTTATGGATGTAGAACCAGATCCAACTCTTGCTACTGCAGCTAAAGGCGCTAAAGAAATGATTAACTACTGCCCAGATACTATTATTGCAGTTGGTGGTGGTTCCGCAATGGACGCTGCAAAGATTATGTGGGTAATGTATGAACATCCTGAAGTTAAATTCGAAGATCTCGCTATGAGATTTATGGATATAAGAAAAAGAGTTTATAAGTTTCCTCATATGGGCGATAAGGCTATGATGATATCAGTAGCAACATCAGCTGGTACTGGTTCTGAAGTTACTCCTTTTGCAGTTATCACTGATGAGAGAACAGGAGTTAAGTATCCACTAGCTGATTATGAATTAACTCCAGATATGGCTATAGTAGATGCAGAGTTGATGATGGGTATGCCAAGAAGTTTAACAGCTGCATCAGGTATAGATGCATTAACTCATGCTATAGAAGCTTATGCGTCAGTTCTTGCTTCAGAATTTACTAATGGTCTTTGCTTAGAAGCAATAAGGTTAATATTTAAATATCTGCCTGAAACTTACAATGAAGGTACCACTAATATAAAGGCAAGAGAAAAAATGGCTCATGCTTCAACTATGGCTGGTATGGCATTTGCCAATGCGTTCCTAGGAGTATGTCACTCAATGGCACACAAATTAGGAGCAGCGCACCATATACCACACGGAGTTGCCAATGGTTTATTAATAAATGAAGTTATAAAATTCAATGCAGTTGATGATCCAAGGAAACAAACTGCTTTCCCTCAATATAAATATCCAAATGCTAAGTCAAGATATGCTAGAATTGCAGAATATTTAAATCTTGGTGGAAATAGCGAGGACGAAAAGGTTGAGTTATTAGTTAAAGCTATAGACGAACTAAAAGTAAAAATTAATATACCAATGACTATACATGAAGCTGGAGTTACAAAAGAAAAATTCTTTGCTAGCCTAGATGATATGTCAGAGCAAGCTTTTGATGATCAATGCACAGGAGCTAATCCAAGATATCCACTAATAAGTGAAATTAAGCAAATGTATATAAATGTTTTCGATAAAGTTGAAGCAGTTGTTAATACTCCAGCATCAAAAGAATAATTTTTTAAGATAATGTTGACAATTGTATGTGTATGTCATATAATAGTTCTTGTCATCAGCAATGAGCTGGAGTGGCGGAACTGGCAGACGCACAGGACTTAAAATCCTGCGGGCTTTAAAACCCGTACCGGTTCGATTCCGGTCTTCAGCACCAAGACGAGTTTATAACTCGTCTTTTTTATTTTGATCCATTAATAACTTTATAAAATAAAGCCTAGAACCAAACCTTCTAGGCTTTTATATGTTTGAGGTATGAGTTTATACTCTATGCAGCCATTCCTTTTGTAAATGCCAATACAAGTATAATAATTCCAATAAGTATTCTGTAAATAGCAAAAATTCTCATAGGCTTCCTTTTTAGGAAATTAACAAACCCTTCCACTACTACTAAAGCAACAATAAAAGACACCACAAACGCTACTATTAAAGCTACAATTTGAGCACTACTCATTGATATTTTAAGCTTTAATAGAGAATACCCACTAGCTGCTACCATCGTAGGTATCGCTAGAAAAAACGAAAATTCAGCGGCAGCAACTGTATTCAACCCGCTTACCCATGCACCCATTATAGTAGAAGCCGATCTTGACATACCTGGCCATAGAGAAAGGCATTGAAAACAACCTATTTTAAAAGCCTGTACAATATTCACATTATCTATACTTCTTATAGGATTTCCTCTCCTATATTTATTCTCCATAACTATCATTAGGATTCCTCCTACTACAAGTGCAAAGGCTACAGTAACAGCATTAAATAGCTTTTCTTCTATAGTTTTATGTAGAAGAAGACCAATAACTGCTGATGGTATAAATGCTACTAACATATTAAGCCATAATCTAAAACCAGATTCACCAGGCGAAAGATTTCTTAGCGAATCCTTTATCTTCTCTCGGTATAATACCACAATTGCTAATATGGCTCCTAATTGAATTACTATATCAAACATATCTATGTAAGCTTTAGGATACATAGGTGCCTTAAACTTAATTAAATTTTCGACGATAATCATGTGTCCTGTAGACGATATAGGTAAAAACTCTGTTATACCCTCCACAATTCCAATTATGACAGCTTTAAATATAAGCACAAAGTCCATTTTCCACACTCACTTCCTTATTTAATTTTATACAACATTCTAATTATACTATCAATATCAGGCTTTATTCAACTAAAGTTTGTAAATAAGTTATTACAATATTGTAACATTAACCAAACTTAATATAATAAAAAACTTCGTCTCTATATTTTTTACAGAAACGAAGTCTTAGGTATTTTATATATAGTTCCTAATTAAACATATAAAATTTCTTTTACTACAGGACCTGCTTGGATTATATCTTCAGGTACATTTTTAAATTTTTTAAAGTTATCTTGAAATTTTTGTGCCAGTTCAAAAGCCTTAATCTCATAGGCTTCCTTATCTTCCCAAGTATTTTTAGGATCTAATATTTCTGATGGCACGTCTGGACACTCTAATGGCATTGAAACTTTAAATATAGGATGCTCAACAAATTTTACGTTCTTTAATTTTCCCTCTAAAGCTGCTTTTACCATTGCTCTGGTATAAGAAAGTTTTATTCTATTTCCTTTTCCATATCCTCCGCTTAACCATCCTGTGTTCACTAAATAGACATCTGTTCCGTACTTATCTATTCTTTCACCAAGAAGTTCAGCATATACAGCTGGATTCATAAGCATAAATGGTTCTCCAAAACATGATGAGAAGGTAGCCTTAGGCTCAGTTATTCCTCTTTCAGTTCCTGCTACTTTGCTTGTGTAACCAGACATGAAGTGATACATTGCTGCTTCTTTCGATAGTTTAGCTATTGGAGGCATTACACCAAATGCGTCTGCTGTTAAGAATATTATAGTGTCTGGATTTCCCCCTATTCCACTCTTTTCAATATTATCTATAAAATCAATTGGATATGCAGCTCTTGTATTTTCGGTATATTTGTTATTATCATAATCCGGCTCTCCATTTGGACTAAGAACAACATTTTCTAATATAGTACCAAACTTTATAGCATTGTAAATTTCATGTTCTTTATCCTTGTCCAGTTTTATAGTTTTAGCGTAGCATCCACCCTCAAAGTTGAATACTCCTTCATCACTCCAACCATGCTCATCATCCCCTATCAATCTTCTTTCTGGGTCTGTTGACAAAGTTGTTTTTCCAGTCCCCGACAATCCAAAGAATACTGCTGTTCTTCCATCGTTACCTATATTAGCCGAACAGTGCATTGGCATTACTCCATTTTTAGGTAATAAAAAATTCATAACAGAGAATACTGATTTCTTTATTTCTCCTGAATATTGTGTTCCACCTATTAATATAATTTTTTTGTCAAAGTTGACTAATACAAAAGCCTCAGAGTTCAATCCATCTTCTTTACCCTTAGCTTTAAATCCCGGTGCTGCGATTACATTAAATTCAGGTTGAAAATTAGATAAATCTTCTACATCCGGTCTTCTAAATAGTTGATTAGCAAACATAGCTTCATAAGCATATTCGCACACGGTTCTTATGGGCAACGTATACTTCGATGCTGCTCCTACAAATCCATCAAATACAAAAATATCCTTTCCCTCTAGATATTTAGCAACCTGATCATACATTTTATCAAATATCTTTTCATCTATAGGTTGATTAACTTCGCCCCAGTTGATCTTATCTTCAATGCTCTTTTGCTTAACTATAAATCTATCTTTAGGAGATCTTCCAGTGTATTTTCCAGTATTTACAACTAATGCTCCCTTGCTTGACAAAACACCTTCGTTTCTTTTAATTGCAAACTCCGTTAACTGAGTCACCGACAAATTTCTATATATATTTTTACATCCATTAATGTTTAAATTTCCCAATTTTATATCTATATTCATTCTTAACCTCCCTAGCATCTTAAAACATATTTATATTATTTATATTACACCAAATACAGAAAAATGCAATAAAAATTTTATTTTTTTATGTTTTTGCTTTGATTTTGATAAAAAACTTGCAATGAATTATTCTAATCCGTATTAAAACCCCCTAAAATGCTATACTATTATAATTGTACTATACTATATATGCAACTTTTTTAATTTAAACTTGCAAATCTTGTTAAATTAAAAATATAACAAGCAAAAAAGGGGATATATGCTGTATAATGAAATTTTTTATGCTGATATTATATGTTTCTAACTTATAATATGCATTTATTGTTTTTATTATATAAAAAAAGATATGATGATCATCTTTCATCATATCCTATCTTTGACCTCTAATTAGATATACAGCATATACTATTAAAATTGCTCCTAGAATCTGCATCATCGAAATAGACTCTCTTAAAAACATAAAAGAGACTATCATAGCTGTTGGTATTTCTAGATTGCCTATTACCGAAACCTTTAAAGCTCCTATATCCTGTATCGCTGTATATAATAATGTAAGGGGTATTATTTCACACAAAACTGCAAGAATGATTATGTATATAAGACTTTCAAATTTTATATAATCTCCAAGCAAAAATTCAGGACTTCTTATAAAAAACAACGTTATAAGAGAAAATAGCGTAGAGTAAGCATTTATGGTCAAGGCATCTGCCTTCTCAAGTTTTTTTTCTGTATATAAGTTCATAAAAGCATAAAACACTGCACTCAAAATTCCAAATACTAATCCTCTAATTGAGTATTTAACCTCTCCTGAAAATGTGTTTAATGTAAAGACACAACCAATAAAAGCTAACATTATGGCCACCATCTTCTTGAATTGAATTTTTTCATTTTCAAATATAGCTGAATAAATAAAAACCATTATTGGATATGTAAATAACAGCATTGTTACCATGGCCACCTGTAAATGCTCAAATGCTTTATAATAAAATACTGTCATTAGAGTATTTCCCACTGCTCCAAGAACAGCCATACTAAATAATTCCTTTTTGCTAACATATAGTTTTTTTCTATCTTTTAAAAATGCAATTGTAAACATAAGGAATACAGCTATTATATACTGAATAATAAGCAAACTTATCGAATCAATTCCTGTTTTATATGCAAGCTTTACAAATATTCCAGCAGTGCCGAAAAAAATTGCCGATATTATTGCGTATATATACCCTTTTTTCAAAACCTCACCTCCATCTATACATGTTAACAATCCCATCAATTAGTATATATTAGTCACTTACCTATTTCCAAGTTATTTTTTTATATTATTATCCAAATGATAAAAATTTACAGCATGTACTTCTTTTTTATATTTTTTGATGTAAAAAAATTAATATTGTATTATAATATTTAAGAGTTAAGTTAACTTTGCAAGGTAGTTTTTAATTAAAACAAAGGTGGTGTGAGAAATTAACATAAAATCTTTTCTCAGTGTTGTAGTTTCAAAAATAGTAATAAAGTTGTCAAAAACTCTATTTAAAGGAGGTAGTAACTTTCCAGGAAGAGTTGCTTTAAAACTAGATAAAGATATACTTAAAACAGTTTGTAAAGACTACAAAGTTATACTTATAACAGGTACTAATGGAAAAACCACAACTACAAGCATGATATATAACATGCTGAAGGAATCAGAAAAATGCGTAATTACAAATAATACTGGTGCTAATATGCTGCCTGGTATAGTTTCTTGCTTTGTTGAACACTTTTCTTTTTCAAAGTGTTCCTCTACGAAATATGCAGTTATAGAATGTGACGAAGCAAATGTACAATTATTTACGCAATATGTGACTCCAGAAGTTATTACTGTTACAAATTTGTTTAGAGATCAATTGGATAGATACGGAGAAGTATATACTACTCTAAAAAAGATTCTCGATGGAATTGCAAAAGTTCCTCTTGCTAATCTAGTTTTAAATGGTGATGAATCCTTACTCGGAGCCTTAGAGCTTCCAAATAGAACTATTTATTATGGTTTTAACTGTTCATTAGACAATAATAAAGTCGTTGATATAAATGCAGATGCTAAATTTTGTAAAAAGTGTAAAAGCCCTTATAAATATAATTATCTTACTTATAATCATTTAGGCGACTTCTACTGTGAAACCTGTGGCTATAAAAGGCCTGATCTTGACTATACTGTAGATCAAATTAAAGAGCAAACTCCTGAAGGTTCTTTTGTTATAATTAATGGTAATGAATGTTACATAAATCAACCTGGAACCTATAATATATACAATGCTCTCTGTGCATATTCTGTAGCTCGAGTCTGTGGAATTGATAATGGAACAATAGTTAACTCTCTTAAAAATATACAAAGCAGCTTTGGTAGACAGGAAATTTTAAATATAGAAGGTAAAGAAGTAAAAATAATTTTAGTTAAAAATCCAGCCGGTTATGATCAAGCAATAAATACAATAACCTTAGATAAAAAGGTTCTTAATCTGGCAGTGCTTCTTAATGATAACTATGCAGATGGCAGAGATGTATCCTGGATATGGGATGTAAAATTCGAAAATCTCGCTTCATTAAACATAGATAAAATAATGATTTCAGGTATAAGGCTTTATGATATGGCTACAAGACTTAAAATTGCTGGTCTGCCTACAGAAAAATTTGCAGTTTGCGAAAATTACATAAAACTTTTAGATGAAATAGTAACTTGCAAACATAATACTGTATATGTGCTTGCTACTTATACTGCTATGATAAACTTTAGGAAATTTCTAAATAGTAGAGGTTACATAAAAAAGCTTTGGTAAAAAGCTAAAGGAGTGTGGGTATTTTGGAACTTAATATATGTCATCTATATCCTGATCTACTGAATGTTTATGGTGATTTAGGCAATATTTTAATTTTAAAATATAGATGTGAACAAAGAGGAATACAAGTTAATATACATAACATTTCTTTAGGTGATCCTTTTGATTCATCTAAATATGATATTACTTTTTTTGGTGGAGGCCAAGACTACGAACAATCTATAGTTTCAGAAGATTTAAACCAGACTAAAAAATCCGGTTTAGTAGAATTTATAGAAGATCAGAAAGTATTTTTATGTATATGTGGAGGATATCAGCTTCTTGGTAAATACTATACTACTCCTGATGGAGAAAAACTTGATGGCCTTGGTATCTTAGATATTTACACAGAGGGTGGAGATGTAAGATTCATAGGAAATACTGTTATATTCAATAAAGAATTTAACGAAACCTATGTTGGCTTTGAAAATCACTCTGGAAGAACCTATATAGGTAATCTAAAGCCTTTAGGCAGAGTACTTGCAGGATATGGCAATAACGGTGAAGACGGCTATGAGGGCTGTATATATAAAAACTGCTACTGCACATATTTCCATGGTTCGTTACTTTCTAAAAACCCAGAATTCGCAGATAGACTTATATCTACTGCTTTATCAAACAAATATGGTGAAGTTAATTTGGCACCCCTAGATGATGTTCTAGAACTTAAAGCTAAAGAATTTATTATAAAAAGAGAAAGCAAATCAAAATAAACTCGAAATCTTTAAAAAGAGGCTGTTGCATTTATAAAGGACTATACCAGAAAGTAGAATTATACGCAGAGAGAGGTTACCAAAGCTGAAGGAACATATAAAAACTTTTTTATCAGTCTTAGTGAGGCATTTTAGAAAATCTTAGGATCTTTGATATGTTTGAGGCACGAGTTTATCAAAGGTTCTTAGATTTTCAAAATGCTAAGCTTTAGACTGATTAAAAGTTTTTATAGTGACGAAGCTTGGTAACCTCTCTCGGAGCATAATTCTACTTTCGGTCATGCTCGCCTAAATGCAACAACCCCTTTCAATTTCCTCATATATGATTATATGCTTATTCTATTAATCACCCTCATTTTTACCATTTGAGTCTCTTCATTTTGTGTTATATCATCAAAGGTTTTAAATATAAATCCTTCATCTTTTAGAGTTTTTACAATATACGGTAATGCTTCGACTGTTGTATTTTTGTAATAGGTGTCATGCATTAAGATCACCGCTATTTTTTTATTCTTACATTGATCGATAACATTTTTCTTAATTTTCTCTACAGATACTTTACAGCTTTCAGCATCTCCAGAACTTACATTCCAATCCACATATTTCAAATCTTTTTGTCTTAATATATTCTTTATGTTATCTAAAATTTTTTTGCTTGCAACTAAGTTATCTGATCCTCCAGGCATTCTTAAATATGGAGCAGGATCTCTTCCTGTTATTCTCCTTATAACCCTTTGACAATTATAGTAATCTTTAAAATATGAGTCAGTATTTTTATATATTTCATTATATTTATGAGAATACGTATGAACTCCAACGCTCATACCATTGTCACTTAATTCTTTTAATATTTGAGGATTTTCCTCTCCTTTAGTTCCAATTATAAAAAATGTAGCTTTAATATTATTATCTTTCAATATATTTAATATTTTTTTAGTATTATTGTTGCAGGGACCATCATCAAAGGTTAAAAATACTTCTTTTGCTTTCTCTGACTCATAAGCAGTTTTTACAGGTGAATCCATTAGATAGGATTCTTCATCAATTTTATCTAAATCACTACTATAAATTCCGCTTTTACCAAAGCTTTCATAAGAACTATTAGGCTTATCTTTGTTTAGGTCTTGAACTGAGGAAAATTTAAAGCAAAAAAATGATGCGAAAATAAAGCTAATAAACATGATAGGTAAACATTTTTTCATAGAACCACCCTCTTTTGTTAGACTTAACCTTGAGGTCTATATTAAAACACTCTGTCCATATCATATATATTAACCTTTATTTCGCAAATAATTATAGTAAATAAAAACACTTATGGAAATAAATTTTCCTACTTCTTGTATTTATTTTTTTAATAAACTAACATATAAATTGTTACATCTTCTTTTCTATTTGTATAGCAAAATTAAAATATTTTATAGACTCGCTAATACTTCCCATTCTATAATACATATTGCCCATTTCCATATATCTTTTATATATATCACTTTTACTACCAAACTTGAGTAATGCATCTAAAGCCAAATTCATATACATTTCTGCAGAAACGTCATTACCCTCTTTTTCTAAAATTAGAGATTTATAATAATAGGATTTTTCTATAAACTTTATATTATCTAAGTCTATTGAGTAATTTAATGATTCATCGCAAATACTTTTAGCTTTATCTAAAACATTATTTTCAATTAACTTGTTTGTACACATTAATATAAAATTCACTAAAACCTCTCTATTATCTTTAGGGAAACACTCCAAAGCTTTATTAATATATTCTATAGCCGTGTCAATATTGCCTTGACTAAACATAACTACTGCATAGTTATATATAGCCTGAGCTCTATGCGAAGAATTATTTTTATACAGCTCATAAGACTTTTGCTCATATTCATGAAACTTAGATTTATCTTTTCTAAGTGAAAGTATAGCTAACATGTTATAGGCTTCAGCTTTTTTTGTATTACTTTCTATATAATCCATTAGATCAATAAGCTCTAACGATATCTCATAAGCTTTTTCGTAGTTTTCCATCATTACATAACAAGCAGCTTCATTATAAGTGGACCTTGCAAGTAATACAGAATCATCTTTGTTCTTTGAAATCCTTCTCACATTACCATAATAATTTGCAGCTTGTGAAAACTCCCTAGTTGTGTAAAAATATCTTGCTATATCCATATAGTAGATAGGTTCACTTTCATCTGAAAAATGTTTTTGCCAGTAATCATAATATTTTGATACTATAAGCTGCACCTTTTCTATCTTCTTTTCATCTAAATAATAATTAAATAAAAGGTGCATTATATAAAATGCTAGATCAAAGTATGCAAATTCCTCAGCAAATTTCAAGTTATATTCTAATTCTTTTTCATACCAGTCAGAATGCCTGCTTCTTTCTATCTCTTTAATATTCTCATCTACCTGAGACCTTATATCCTGTTTTAAATACATCGGATCTATCTCTAACTTTTCTGCAATGAAATCTAAAATCCATTCATCTGGTTTTATTTTATCATTTTCAATACAGCTCATTTTCGAGACAGATATCTTGTCTACACATAAATCCTTTAATGTATAACCTTTGTATATTCTAGCTCTTTTAATTTTTTCTCCTGTAGAAAGTATCTCCATAATCATCACCTATTCTCATTAAGACTCTTTCAGTATTCCAAGCTTTTTAAAGGTTTCGACGCCTTCATTTAGATATTTAGCCGCATCTTTTTCCCTACCATAATCTATATAAAACTTACCAAGCATAATGGATATTTCTGCAATTTCTTTAGTATAATCCATATTCTTAACAAAATTCAATGCCATAATCAGTGTATTTTCTGCTTCATTTATATTTGATTCCAGCATGTCTACTCTAAATTTTAATAAATAATAATGTATCAGCGCTCTATTACTGCCATCATCTACATTTTCCATTATTTCCTCGAGTACTTTTTTTGCATTTCCTATATCTTTTAATTTGATATAATTTTCACATATACTTACTAATGTCTCTATTAAACTTGAATCATTAATTTTCATTCTAATCTGTTTAGCTATATTTAGGTGTATAAAGGATTCTTCTAAGTTTTCAAAATCACAGAATAGTTTTCCTAAATTGTTCTCTATCTTAGCAATATGTGTATCGTCATTTATCTCTCTATATACTTCCAGTGTTTTCTTAGAATACTTTATTGCGCTATCTACATCGCCTTTCCTATTATATTCCTCAGATAGAAGTAAAAGTGTTCTTGCATATTCCCTCTTATTATCTAATTGCTTGAATTTTTCTTTTGCTAGATAAGAATAATTTATAGCTTTGTCAGTCACCTCTAATTTAAAATATACACAGGCTAAATAATGATATATCTGTCCAAGTAAAAAATCGTTTCCTATATCATTTTCACTATAAACATTTTCTGCCTGCTGAAAATAACTACAAGAAGAATGATAAGCTTTTAAGTCCATAGTTATTTTCCCCAAGTTTACAAAAGTTTTTATTGTTTCCTCATAATTATTGTTCTTTATAAATATGACATTAGCTGAAAGGAAAAATTGCTGTGCAAAAGCCTGCTCACCTTTTGTCATATATACTGTTCCTCTTAAATATAAATTCTTAGCTTTCTTATACTCCAAGTTATACTTTTCAGCATAATACAACGCCTTTTCTATATATTGCTCTCCTTGGGTTAGATCCTCATTGATTATATATGATTCAGCAATATTTTCAAAGTACGTACAAATTTTTTCTGCTTGAGTTTCTTCTGATTCCATAAGATACTCTATAGACGTGTCTAATGCATCTGCTAAATATTCTAGCAAATCCATACTGGGGTTTGACTTTCCTGATTCTACAAGGCTTATTTGTCCTGGAGTAATTCTGTCTCCGGCTAAATCTTTTAGTGTCATACTGAGTTCTTTTCTTCTTCTCTTAATCTTTTCTCCCAAAGACAATATTTCCATAGTTCACTCTTCCTTTACTATCTACAATATTGATAATTGCCAGACTTCCTTTTATTAAAAATTCTACAAAGTCTGATTTTATTATAACATATTTTTAATACTAATATAAAAACTTTTAATAAAATTAGTAATACTTTTCCTTTAATTTATCTTTTAATTTATAAATATATTACATTTGACATTTATTACATGAAAAGAGGCTGTTGTACTTACTGGTATAAGTGCAACAGCCTCTTTTCAATAATCTTATTTAACTCTATCCCTTATATCTTCAAACATATCTCCGGCAGCATGTCTAACCACTTTTGCTGTTCTTCTGATTTTTCTTTTCGTACTCCTATCCATCTCAGGCATCATCATCATACCAACAGCAGCTCCAAGCAAGGCTCCTGTAATAAATTTACCACGCATATTCTAAATCCTCCTTTTATCTTAAATATATATATAGAATATGCATTTTTTATGTTTATTAAACAGAAATTTTATGTTATTTCATCCATCGCTTCATTTGCAAGCTTATCGCATCTATTATTAAATTCGTTATCACTATGTCCTTTTACTTTTATAAATTCAACCTTATGAATGTTAATTAGTTCTATAAGTTTTTCCCACAGCTCTTTATTTTTTACAGGTTCTTTAGAAGCTGTTTTCCAACCGTTCTTTTGCCAATTTTTAATCCACCTTTGGTTTACAGCATTTATTACATAAGCCGAATCACTATAAAGCTTAACTTCACAGGGTTCCTTCAATAGAGTTAATGCATCTATTACTGCTGAAAGTTCCATAATATTATTTGTAGTATTCCTAAAACCTTTTTTTATTTCCTTCTTTATATCATTATACATAAGGACTATTCCAAATCCTCCAATAGTATTTTCTTTTCCATTTCCTCTACATGCCCCATCAGTGTATATTGTCACACTCTTCATCTACAGTAATCGCCTCCTCTAACTTAAAACTCTGTCTACTCCTCCTCATTTGCTCTCTTTTAACTGCTATTTCATAATTTACATGTCCTTTTTTAAAAATCTTTTTTATAACTTCAAGCAGCTTAGCCACATTATATGACCCGACTGCTTTTGATATGTAGTTTATAACTTCCTTAGTCAAAAGGATTATATTTTCATTCCCTTGCCAATTTTCAAGTATAATTTCCTCAGGCACTTCGTTTATTATAGCATTTAATCCAAAAAAAGCTATAGCTACATCATCAATTGTTCCTATTAAAGGTATAAAATCCGGCAGTATATCTATAGGACTAGCTAAATACGCAGTTATTCCTGCTACCATTATCTTTATCTTTATTTTAACCCTCTTATCTCTAAATAATCTCCATAGCAGCACAGTTATATCTGGTAATATCATCGCATATTCAGCAATTTTTTCATATTCTTTAGGAAATTTTTTTACTATCTCATCCCTAACCCGTCCATATTCTCCTTGCATTTTTATTAAAGAAGCTTCATAGTCCTTCTTTTCAATTTTTGGAGTCTCCTTCTTTTCTGAATAAACAAAATTCTCTAATTCTACCTCGACCCTGCTCTCAATAATCTTTATGTCATTTAAAATAAAGTAAAAACTCGGTACTAGCTCGGACACTTTTTCTAAGTTAATAGCCACATTATCCTTCTCTACACCTATTCCATATCTATAAAATTCTCTAAGTAGCTTTTTTAATACAAAATTCCTTATCCTTTTTAGAATACCTATTTTTAATACGTTTAACTTTAATATTCTAATATTTACTACATTATCTTTTATACTGCCAACTCCCAATTTAATTTCAAAAGGAATTGTTATTCTTTTTTTATAACTTCCCCTAACTACTATTAATTCTTTAATATCTATTGAATCTATTTTAAGCCCTTCTACTTGAACATAATCTTCAATTATACTCAATAGATCATGTTCTGTTAAAACAGCTTTTACGTTGGAAATATTCATATAAGCTCCCCTTTCTTTAGCATTTATAAGTAAAGTATACATTAAATTGAGATTTCTGCAACATCCTTTTAACACTTTAGGATATACCTGGAAGATGACTATAACTTTTTAATTTTCTTCGCCAACTGTTCCATAAATTACTTTAGCAAAATTTATGATTTTGATTAGACTTAAAAGTTAAAATATTATAATATCATAAGCAGACATTAGATTATGCTTATATAGTTTATTATATTAGCAAATCATTGTTGGGTATTTATTAAGATTAAGTACTAAAAGTTTTATATATTAACTATTAGAAAGGTGAGGTATACAATGAAGAATAAAATTAAAAACAAATTTATGCTGATACCTGTTTTAACTGCTGTACTTTCGTTAGCAATGCTGGTGTTCTTTAATTATGCACATAAATCTACTACTTATAAGTCTTATGTAATTTTTCTAAACGATGTTTCTAGCAAACATGTCTCTACCGTTTATTTAAGTAGTTCTTCCAAGGTAATGGTTAAACTAAGTGATGGAACTCTATACGAAACAGATAATCCTAGAACAAATGACTTTAAAGAAACAATGTTAAAGTCTGGAATTACTGTTTCTGAAAATATGCCAACTGATACTAGACAAGCAATTCCTATGGCAGGTTTAGTTCTCTCTATTGGCGCTATTGCATTCATGGGTATAAAATCTTCCGGTATCGCTTCTAAAAGAATGCTTTCTGTGGACGCTTTAGACACAACTTCAGTAACTGATACAAAATATAATTTTGAAGATGTGGCCGGAAACGAAGAAGCTAAAGAAAGCATGAAAGACTTAGTCGATTTTCTAAAAAACCCTGAGAAGTATGCAGAGTATGGTGCAAGAATGCCAAAAGGAGTAATACTATATGGTGAACCTGGAACAGGTAAAACCCTTCTTGCAAAAGCCGTTGCTGGAGAAGCTGGTGTTCCTTTTTATGCAGTCTCTGGTTCAGACTTTATACAAGTGTATGTGGGGGTTGGAGCTAGCCGTATAAGACAATTGTTTAAGAAAGCAAGAGGCAATGGTAAGGCAGTTATCTTTATTGATGAAATAGATGCTATAGGAAAAAGAAGAGATGGTGGAAAAACCTCCGGCGGATCTGATGAGAGAGATCAAACCCTAAATGCATTACTTACTGAAATGTCAGGCTTTAATGAAAAAGAAGGAATCATAGTCATGGCTGCTACAAATAGATTAGACATGCTAGATTCAGCTCTTTTAAGACCTGGTAGATTTGATAGACATATTGAAGTAAATCTTCCTGATGTATGTGCTAGAGAGAAGATTTTAAAGCTTCATTTAAAGAATAAACCTATTGGTAATCTAAATGTAAAAGAATGGTCACATAAAACTTCCTACTTCTCTGGAGCAAAACTTGAAAGCTTAGTAAACGAAGCAGCTATTTTAGCCTGCAAAGATAATAGTCCTACTATAAACGATTTACACCTAGATCAAGCATTCTCCATTGTTTTAGCAGGATATGAAAAGAAGAATAGAGATCATATAAAAGATATAGACAAAAAAATTACAGCTTATCATGAAATTGGACATGCGCTCGTATCCTTAAAGGTTCTTCCTGAGGAAAAAGTGTCAAAGGTAACAATCATACCAAGTACTAAAGGTGCTGGTGGATATACTTTAAGCATACCTGGGGATAACTTATATCAAAACAAGAACTATCTAAAGAAAAGAATTATGGTGCTTCTTGGTGGAAGAGCAGCAGAAGAAATCATATTCGGCGCTGATTATATAACTACTGGAGCTCATAATGATCTAAAGCAGAGTACAAAAATATCTTTTAACATGATAACTCAATATGGTATGGGAGATACTCTTGGCTTACTAAATATGCAAGAATTATTAGATTTAAATCTTAATCAAGATGAAGTTATTAAAGAATGTAAAAATTTGATTGATTCTATATACGAAGAAGTTAAAACTCTACTTCTATCAGAAAGGGACAACCTAGAAAAAATGACTAGCTTGCTTTTAGAAAAAGAAACCTTATACTCAGAAGACTTGATACTTTAGATATGTTTTCATACATGCCATAGGCATCTACGGCCGAAAGTAGACTTACACTCCGGAATGTGTTTCCAAGCTTCAGCACGATAAAAACTTTTAGTCAATCTAAAGCTCAACATTTTGAAAATCTAAGATTCTCTGATAAACTCGTACCTCAAACATATCAGAGACCCTAAGATTTTCTAAAATGTTTCGCTAAGATTGACTAAAAAGTTTTTATATGTGCTTTCAGCTTTGGAAACACATTCCTGCGTATAAGTCTACTTTCTTGTGCAGTTCTCTATAGATCGTAAACTCTAGAACTAAACTTATCCAGATTCCCAATATAGACTTGATTGTAAGTCATTAAATAACTGAGAGCTTACAATATTGGTAATTTCATAGTTTTGTAAGTTCAATTATAGAGTTAACGATCTATATATGCAGATATCCGGACTAGACACTTAACTTATGCGCAGGGATATATTGACATTCTGGAAGGCACATTAAATACTTTTGTTATAAGTCTTAGCTCAGTATTTTAGAAAGTCTTAGGACTATTGATATGTTTGAGGTACGAGTTTATCAATAGTTCTTAGACTTTCTAAATACTGAGCTTTAGACTTATAAAAAGTATTTATTGTGCCGGAAGAATGCCAATATATCCCGGAGCATAAGTTAAGTGTCGGCCGTAGACGTATATATAGAGAAACTACACTCTAGAAAGTAAAAAAGACGTTATGATACCGCCTATTAATCCACCTAAGTGTCCGAAGTTATCCACATTAGGTATCGAAAATCCCATAAATAAATTCACTGCTATTACAGACAATATGTTGGTCATGAAACCTTTTCCAATACTGCCTTTCATCTTCAAGGCTAAGATTAATGCTGCTCCTAAGAGTCCAAATATTGCTCCTGAAGCCCCTATAGATACGCTTGTTGAAAACATATAACTAAAAATAGAGGAAAGTATACCGGATAAGAAATATATAATTATGTATTTTACCTTTCCATAAACTTGCTCAATCAATGGACCTAAGGATTTTAAAGCAAACATATTTAAAGCTAAATGGATTATTCCTCCGTGTAGAAACATACAAGTAATAAATCTGTAGTATTCTCCACCTTTTATAAGTTCATTGACCTTTGCTCCTAGAAATACTAATACATTTATATTACTATCAACAATATTTCCTGACAAATATGCCGTTATTAAATACATCAATACATTTAAGCCAATAAGTACATACGTTACAATAGGAGTCTCTTGTTTTTCCCTACTACGCTTGGAATTCCCAATATGGTTCATACACGATGCTAACTCATTCGCTTTTTCCTTAATAGCTTCACTAAAATATAATATTTTGTTATCCACATTGTTAATTAAAATCAACTCACATTGTGGATTTATTTTATGATTTAAATGAAAATTCCCATTCTCATCTTCAATAACCTTTAATCTATCATCTACCATGACTTCACTTAGTTTTAAATTTTCACATTGCAGATACTTTTTAAAATATATTTTTAATTCATTTATATCAAGCTTATAACTGCTATCTAAATCAGAAAAAAACACAACATCTAATTCATTTTCTATTCTTTTATAAACTCCCCAATTTACATAAACTCCGTCTATCTTCTCAATCTCTACTATATTATAACCGCAATAATCACATAAATTTTGTATTAAATCTTTAATATAGCTTTCCATAAACCTCTCCTTTATTTATTTCAGTAATTATACGATATTTTTAATTACAACATTGGGATGGCTTAATAGATTTATCTCATAAAAGGGTACTGGTTCCTTAGTCATGCTATCGTATAGTATTCTTATTACAGGTCTATCTGGAAATCCTTTATTTTGTCTTATAATGTAACCTTCTTCACCATTTGATAGTTTAACACAACATCCCAAAGGAAAGATTGCAAAGGTATTTTTAAAACCTTTAACGAATTCTTCATCAAAATTAGTTCCACTTCCCGAAAGTATTAATTCATATGCATCATTAGGATTAAACTTTTGTCTATAGCATCTATCGTTGCTTATTGCATCGTATACATCGCAAATACACACAATCTTTGCGTATTTTGATATTTGATTTCCACTTAACCCGTAAGGATATCCTTTACCATCAATTCTCTCGTGATGCTGTTCAACTATCTTTATTATTGAACTAGACATTGAAAGGTTTTTCTTAAGCATTTCAGCTCCATAAACTGCATGTTTCTTAATTTCATTAAATTCTTCTTCACTTAACCTTCCCTTTTTATTTAATATTTTAATTGGAACTTGCGTTTTTCCTATGTCATGAAGTATCGCACCTATACCAAGTTCCCTTATGTCCCATCCATTAAATCTCGAAGATATACCCAAAAAGGCTGCCATAATGCAAGTATCCAGAGAATGTACGTAAGTATAATTATCATAAGTTTGTATATCATTTAAACTTTTATTGACATCTCCTAGATCTATTATATAACTAATCATATCCTCAACTGCTCGAAGTGATTCCTTCAGCTTTTTTCCAGTACAACTGTGTACATTTCTCATAATATTAGATATGCTTCGCATAGTAACTCTTTTAAGCTCAGAAAGTTTTGTATCCTCTACATCTATATCCCCTAATCGATCATCATTTATGTATATGTAAAAAACACCTAATTCCTTTAATTTCTGTATATAAACATTATTTAACTTTACTCCTGCCCTTAGTAAAACTTGACCCTCGTTAGTTAATATACTTTTACCCAATATATCATTTTCTTTAACTCTATTAATGAACTCTAGCCTCATTTTTTCACCTCAATAATCTTGCTAACAACAGTTAGTTTCAAAAACTAATCTGTCGATTATCTTAAGTTTTTTACTTGTACTCTTCTTCTTTTCCCTTAATATCGCTGAAAACTTTTTTCATGTAAGTTTTAATCAAAGTGCACAAACTATTTAGTCTTGATAACATAATAGAATGTTCTTGTTCATAATCAAATTTAATAAGCCAAGTTGGATTATATTCATCATCAACTTGTTCTATGGCAAATTCTTCTTTTATAAATTCACTTTCATCAAACAAATCAAATATAGCTGAGTATTCCCATTCTTCTACATCTACATTGGTATCAAAATATATATTTATTTTCTCACCATCATAATACATCTTTTTTATATATTCTGCACCTTCTCCAACTTCATAACTCCCAAGTTCATTAACCATAAATCCCGTATTTTTATCTTTTTCCATTAGTACTAATGAAGAAAAATCCATCTATATAACACCACCTTATATAAAATTTCTAATTTTTATATTATTACTATTTACTTATTCATGAAATTTCGTTATTATAGTATTGTAATTATTTTCCAAGAAACGAGGGAAACTTATGAAAAAACTTGGAGCAATTATTCTATCTGTATTTATAATTTGCGGAATTATAAAATACACTTATACAATAAACAGATGTAAAAATATTAACTATGCCGTTCAGTCTTACTTTACAACAGGAATATTTAATAGTCATAAAATGTACAACATAGGGAATATAAATCTTTCTTTTTCCAACGGAAACATGGCTGTAGTAAAAATTGATGGGCTAGAAAAAAAATCTCCTCACCGTAAAGTTACCTATAACGTTTTTCTTGAAAAAAGCAACAATGGAATATGGAAAGTAAAAAAAATATACCCTGCTTAACTTCTTATGAGCTTATTTTGAACTTCAAAGAATAGTTAAATAACCTATTCTTTATTTTTTGTGTTATCTATGCACTCCTCACAAATTCCTTCTAACTTTAAATCTAACTCTTTATCGGTAAATGTAAATCCAGTCTTATCTTTTATTAATTCTTTAACTTGTTCCATTGGACAATCTATTTCAACTTCTTTATGACATAACTTACACTGAAGTATGTGTTTGTGATGTTCTTTTCTAATTCTATAGTTATTCTTTCCCTGACCTAAATCAAATTTTTTCACTATATCCTTGCTTTCAAATAATTCAAGTGCTCTATATACGGTAGATAAATCAATACTTAAATTTCTTTTTCTGCACTCTTTAAAAATATACTCTGCATTAACCGCATGAGCAGAACTATTTATTATATCTAATATATTTATTCTTCCCTTTGTAACCTTTATACCCTGCTGTCTTAAGTATTTCTCGATTTCCAATATCTTCACCCCAAGATCTTATTTAAAAGAACATCATCTTTATCCCAAAAATAACAAGTATAAATCCACCTATATAATCGGCATATTTACTAAAAAGTTCTATTTTTTTTAGGTATTTTGCTATTATAAAAGCAAGCGATGATATTATTAATGTAACTAAACCTATAAACAATGTATCCTTAAGTACACTTAAGCTATTATTTATACTATTTAAGACCGTAAACCCTATAACCATTGCATCTATACTCACTGATATACCAAGAATAAAATATGTCCCTGGTTTTATAACAGGACACTCTCCCTTGTTTTCAAATCCTTCTTTTAACATCAATACTCCTACAATTGCTATTAGCGCTCCTCCTATAACCTTAGGAACAGATGCTATATATGTATTGAACAAAACTCCAGCATAAGCTCCTATCAGTGCGAATAGGAATTGAAAAAATCCACTGCATGCTGAAAATAGTACTTTCCCATTTATACTTACTCCACTATTTAATCCTATGCATAAAGCTACACCAAAGGCATCTAATGACAAAGCTATAGCTATAATTAACAATGAATAAAAATCCATATAACCTCTCCTTATTCCAGTTTATTTTAACAATACCATTTTACTTTATATACAATATGTTGTCCATAAGAATAAGGTTTTATGTTTATGGATGGTTCGCAGCTTTTCTACAATTGAAGACAATATCCAATCCTCATATTTTCAACGTATGACCGTTAGACTTCAACCAGTTTCTTCTTTCCTTATAGTCAGGCAAAATAGCTCCTACGGTATTCCAATAATTTTTAGAATGATTCATATGTATCAAATGACATAATTCATGTACTACTATATAATCAACAATCTCAATTGGAGCCATTATAATCCTATAATTATAATTTATATTTTTCCTAGAAGAACAGCTTCCCCACAAAGTTTTTTGATTCTTAATAAATATTTTATTAGGCTTTACACCAATAATTTTGCTATAAATATTTGTTCTTTCACACAATATTTTTTTAGCTTCTATTCTATATATTTCGTCAATTTTATCTCTTACTATACCCCTAGAACTCACAAAAATTCTAATTTTTCCATTATTTATCTGAAAATCTTCTTCAATATTTTCAACTTCTATAATTTCTAGCTCTAGTTTTCTCCCTAAAAACCTAAATTTAGAGCCATTTTTAATCTCCTTATTTCGAAGAATCTCATTTTCCTGCATTAATTTAACTTTACCTAATATCCATTCCTCTTTACCCTTAATAATATTTTGAATAATCTTGTCACTTATACCAAAAGGAGAAGTAACTATAACTTCTCCCTCATCTGTAACTTTAATTCCAATGGTCTTCCTATTCTTTCTTATTACTTTATAATTAACTGTTAAAAAACTACGTTGATCTTTCATAGTTTTCTCCTACTCTACTATAACAGGCTTAATTACATCCTTTATTTTTATATAATAAGTATCACCGCTTTTTAAGTTCTCTTTAGGTTTTATACTAACCTTTTTATCGTCAACTTTCGTTACATCAAAGTCTACACGTTCTCCAGTTTCTCCATCTATAAACTCCATATTAGTATTATTTTTAATCGTACTTGCATCTACTTCTTTATTAAAGGTTACGGTAAAGACTCTGTTTTGCGATACATTCTCCAAAGCATCTAAATTTTTATAGTCACTATATAAAAATTTGTAAATATTATTGAAATAATCTGATGGTGCTTTAGTCCATCCTTCTTTTGTTCCAATATATACAGTATCCTTATTAACTTTACTTAATATGTATTTAAAAGCTGCCCAATGATTTTCATCTTTAGCTAAATTTAAGTTTATCTCAAAATCCTTTCCGTTATAAGTAAGTTTTAAATATCCACTTTTATCTACATCATTCATACATTTCCCAGAAAATAATTCAGCAATAGCTAAAGAGTTAACATCTTTCACTTCAAAATCAGGTGTTACTCCTTTCTTCTGAATAACATTTCCTAAAGGTGAGTAGAACCTTTCTGTAGTAATTTTAATAGCACTTCCATCTGACAAAGTAAACATATTTTGAGCAACTCCTTTTCCATAGGTAGTTGTGCCAACGAAAAAGGCTTTGTTATAGTCTTTCACTGCTGCTGATAATATTTCTGAAGCACTTGCTGTATTCGCATTTACGAGAAAAATTACAGGCTTGTCTATTACTGTTCCAGTATCTTCTGCAAGATATCCAGTCTGATTACCATCTCTATCTTCAACAATAATTGCTCTTTTAGGCCCAATAAAATTTCCAGCTATTTCAAGAGCTGTAGCCATGTATCCTCCTCCATTATCTCTTAAATCGACTATATAATTGCTAGGATTCTGCGCATTTAACTCTTTCAACTTTTTACTGAATAAATCAGCCGTATCTGATCCAAAGGACACAATATCTATATAAGCAGTTTTATCATTTATTATTTTTCCGGTTACTGTAGGAACACTTATTTCTGCTCTTGTTATATCAAAACTCAATATATCTTCGCCTCTTTTTACTTTAAGGCTCACAGTTGTACCCTCTTCTCCTTTTATATAAGAAGTCATTTCACTAACAGCTAGTCCAGCTAATGAATTTCCATCAGCAGAAGTTATCACATCTCCCTCTTGAATTCCTACTTTTAATGCTGGCGAATCTTCTAGTACGGAGGTAACTTTAGCCCCCTCTGGTACACCCTGTACAGTAACTCCTATTCCACACATTTTATTATTTACTTCATTGATAAAATCATTTTTATCATTCTCATTAGGAAAGTATTCAGAATATGGATCGTTTAGACCTTTTATAATACCTTCTATAGTAGGTGCATCCAATACATCTTCAGATACTGGGATTACATAATTTTGTCTAATAATATCCCTTACCTCGTCTATAACTGATCTACTGGTGGTCCCAGAACTCTGTCCACTAAAAGATACAGTAACCCCTAGCGCTGAATCGTTAGCTGCTTGTACATTAAAAGGAATGCCTGCAACTAAAAATGTTACTATTAATAAAGAAAAAACTATGTTATATGCATTATTTTTTATTAGTTTACTCTTTAAACTAAACTTTGCTGTAAAAAACTCATTTTTCATCTTCTGTCTAATCCTCCTAAATATTTTCTTATTACAAAAATTATACATCATTTTTCCCATTAATAAAATCTAATTATCAATAAATATATGTGGCACTTTATTCCTGAAAGTTATCTTGAATTAATAAAAATAAAATTAGAGAAGATAATTAGGCAATGTATACCTCTCTCTTCTCCATTTTATTCTATTTACCAATATTTTCTATTTTTTTCTAATTTTCTTAAACTAATGTTTATTCGTATCTCAATGCCTCAATTGGATCAAGTTTTGCTGCTTTACCTGCTGGATATAATCCAAAGAAAATACCAACTGCTGATGAAAATCCAAAGGCTATTAATATTACTTTAATGGACACTGGTATATCTATATGTATGAAATAACTAACTACCTTTCCCAAAGCTATTCCAAATATAGTTCCAATAGTTCCTCCGATTAGGCAAAGTATAACGGACTCCATCAAAAACTGCATCTTAATATCTCTGGTCTTCGCTCCTATCGCCTTTCTTATGCCAATTTCTCTAGTTCTCTCTGTAACAGATACAAGCATTATATTCATAACTCCGATTCCACCAACAACTAATGATATTCCGGCTATAGCTCCAAGTCCAAGGGTTAACATGCTTAAGGCCTTATTTATAGTATCTAACTCCTTAAAGCCCTGTTGTGCAGAATATTTGCCTTTGTTTTGGTGTTTGTTTTCAAGAATCCTTACCATTTTAGAACTTATTTGATCTGCATTTTTCATATCTGTAAGCGTTACTGATAGCGTACTTATATCCGTATACTTAAATATTTTATCTCCTATTGTTATAGGCATTACCATAAAACCAGGAACACTATCCCCTGGGTCTTGACCAAGAGATGCACTGGTATCTTTGAAAACACCTATAATAGTTACATTAATATTTTTATCTCCCATGGTCAACTTAGCTCGCTTTCCTACAATATCAGTGTCTCCAAAGAGCTTTATTGCAGTCTTATCATCTATTGCCGCTACATTTTTTACTGCATCAATATCCGTTTCATTTAAATATCTTCCTTTTATTATCTTGATACTGTAAAATTTCATTGAATCTGCAGTTGTACCAATAGCACTAACTTTCTTTGATTTATTATTTTCTGTTTTTAAAGTACCGGAACTTCCAATATCTGTTACAATAGATGTAATTTCAGGTACCTTTTCTTTTAAAAGCTGTATATCATCTAATGTAAAATAGTCCCTCTTTTTTACATTATCAGTAGTAGAATTTATTTTGAGATTAACTATATTAGTTCCGATATTTTCAAACTGAGCTGCAACAAACCTTTTTGCACCATCTCCTATAGAAACTATAGTTATTACTGAAGATATACCTATTATTATACCCAGCATAGTAAGAAATGATCTTAACTTATTCGCTCTTACACTCTCCAGTGCAGATTGAAAGCTTTCTGATACATTCATTATACATCTCCTCCTACTATGGCTCTATCGGCCACTAGGTTATCTGAAATTATATTTCCATCCTTAAACATAATTGCTCTCTTAGTATGCTTAGCTATATCTGGCTCATGAGTGACCATAACAATAGTTACCCCTTCATTATTTAGCTCCTGAAAGATACCCATTATTTCCTCACTTGATTTACTATCTAAGTTTCCTGTAGGCTCATCTGCAAGTATTATAGCAGGATCATTTACAAGTGCTCTGGCAATAGCCACTCTCTGCTTTTGTCCACCAGATAGTTCGTTAGGTTTATGATGAATCCTTTCAGAAAGACCCACTCTATCTAGTGCAATTTTAGCTTTTCTCTCTCTTTCGGATTTAGATACTCCAGCATACATCATTGGCAATTCAACATTAGCCAGTGACGTAAGCTTTGGCAAAAGATTAAAAGCTTGAAAAACAAAACCTATTTTTTTATTTCTTATTGCCGCAAGACTATTATCATCAAGAGATGATATATCAACTCCATCTAAATAATACTTCCCATCGGTAAGTTTATCCAAACATCCTAGTACATTCATAAGAGTAGATTTTCCTGAACCTGATGCTCCCATTATAGCTACATATTCCTTTTCTTCTATTTCAAGATTGACTTCTTTTAATGCCTTTAGCTGAATCGCTCCAGTATCGTATATTTTAACAAGATTTTCCAGCTTAATTATCACTTTTTACTACCTCCAGTTTTGTTTGCATCTGCAACCAAATCTCCTTCATGCAGAGTATCTGGAGGGTTTACAACATATTGCTCTCCTTCTTTAAGTCCGTCTATAACCTCTACATCATAATCCGTTTCAACTCCAGCTTTTATGTACTTCTTTTGAATTTTATTTTTACTATCTACCACGTAAACATACTTTTTGCCTGTAGATTTTTCTTCCTTTATACCATCAAAACCAACTGCAATAACATTATCTTTTTGACTTACTATAATTTCAGTATCTGCCTCGTATCCAGCCTTTATCATATCATCAAAGTTGTCCATATTTATTTTAATATTAACTTTATAATCTTTGTCTGTATCGTCAGCTTTTTCCTGAGCCATTTTTCCTATTTCAGCTACTTGTCCAGTGTATTTCTTATCTGATCCCTTTACTTTAATGTCCACTTTTTGACCTACGGCAACTTTTATTGCGTCATATTGTGTCATATCAACAGATACCTTAAATTTTGAATTATCATCTACAATAATCATATCTCCACTCTTAGGAAGTTGATTTTCCTTTGCATCCATTTTTATTACAACACCATCAGTATTAGCCTTCAATTTACTGTCTTCTATTTTCTTAGTTAAATTAGTTATATCTGCTTGAGCTGTAGCCATTTGATTTTTTTGAGCTGTTATCTTATCACTGCTAGTTGAACTAACATTACTTAAAGCAGTTTGTGCACTGGTTAAAGTGGACTGTGCAGCCTTAATAGCAGTTTCTGCATCCTCTACTGCTTTTTTAGATGCATCAAAATCAGTTTTTGATAAATATCCTTTACTAAACAAATCTTGATTTTGTATGTACTTTTTGTTTAAATCCTGATAATTTCTCTCTGCATTTTCCAGTGTTGCTTTCGCTTGTGCTACAGTATTCTGAGCATTACTCTCCTCCGATGCTGATCCAGTTGACTGTATTTGATTTAATGTAGACTGCGCAGTGGACAGGCTTATTTTTGCTTTTTCAAGTTGATTTTCGTAGTCAGAAGCATCTAATTGCACTAATACATCATCCTTTTTTACCTGTTGACCCTCACTAACAAAAACCTTTACTACCTTTTGTGATGGATTTAATGCTATCTCAGTTCTATAGTTTGCCTCTATATTTCCTGTTGCTGATACAGATTGTACAACTTTCTTTTTTGTTACTTTAGCCAAACTTACCTGTTTCACCTTGGATTTTTGTGCCTTAGCATAAGAAGATACTCCCATTCCAACAGCAACAAGTAAAACCACTCCTATAATAACTACCTTTTTCTTAATTTTTATACCTTTTAATTTTGCTTTAAGTCCCATAATGTTCCCCTTCTAAAATAAATTTATTAACAAATATTTGATAGATATAATTTCCATATTTATATTGTAGCTTACAAGTCTAAAAAAAATCTAAACTATTTCTTAATTTTTTATTAAGTTTTGTTACAAATTGTACTTTCATTTCACTTAAAATTAATAAATATAAACGTAAAAAGGGGCTGCCGCACTTAGATAAGTACGGCAGCCTCCCTCTAATCTACTTACTTCTGATCTGCAACTTTCGTTCTGATTTTCAAATCATAACTTGTTGGATTGTACACAACATAACTACCACTAGAATCTTTTTCACTTCTAATATCAATTTTAGAAGCTTTATTAGCATAAATATCTATCTTGTCTCCTACTGACACTGTATTATTATAAAAATTATACACAACCTTGTTACTATTTTTATCCACAATTACACTCTGTACATCTATTCTACTTCCAGTTCTCTCATTTGTGAATATAAAGTCATCATTATACAACCCTAGTATACTGTAATCTATATTCTCATCAAAGACTATTTCTGCACTAGGACTTCCATCAGTACTAACTGCTACTTTCCAAGCATCTGGATTAGTCTTAGGTGCAAGCAGCATATTATGCACTATATCTGAACTAACAATTAAGTTTCTTCCTGCTATATCCGTCGAGTTTGCCACCTCTACGTTGTTCCCTCTAGCATCCTGTACAGTTTTTGACTTTAATATCTGAATTTTTGCATTAACTCCAGCACTTTTTATTGAGTTTATTTTGTTCTTCTGATTACTGTCTATTGATCCATCCTTAAATATAAGAATTACATCATTTCCTGAAACAAGCCCACTATCTGGACTTTCACCAGCAACCAAGAAATCATTAATATTTAATGAATCTAATGGATATGTTAAATGTAATGTAACTTTCACATCATCGCCACTGTATTCAAACTTTACTGTGTTAAGTACAAGACTTGGCCCTCCCGAGTAATTTGTGCTTATATAATCTGAATAGGTTACTTCTGATAGTAAATTTTGAGCCCTATCCTTAACATTTGCAATTCCTATTTTTATTACATGGTTGTCATCCGAACCAGCATCTAATATATAATTTGATGGAAAACTAATCACTACACCGTTATCATCTTGAATAGCATTAATAGTTGCATCCTTTGGCATATTCATACTAGTCCCATTTCCATTTACATAATAGTAATTTGAAGGATTAGTTATAGAAGCTTCATCCATGCTTTCGCTAAAAAATATAACCACCTTTTGCTTGTTATCTGCTTTTCTAACTATCGCTGTAACACTAGGTGATATATCATCTACACCATTTACTTCTTGTGAAAACTCATCCATTACATTAGGTTCTAAATTTATATCTATAATATTATCAACCTTTAAAGTATATTTTTCTCCAGTCAAAGCATTATCTCTTGTAAATTTAATATCATAGGAGTCTGTATTGTCCCCTGTCACAGAATTCGTTGGCTTTATTGCATCAATTTTATTGCTAATTTCTATATTATTAGAATCAAATAATCTATAATTTGACTTGTTTGTTGCAAATATATTATTAACTTTCTTATTGAATTTAACTCTCATAGTTTGGCTATCTATCATAGACACGTTTGTAACCTGTGGTTTAACAGTATCTTGTGTAATATTAAAACTTATATTAGTATTGTCATTAATCTTGTTTCCATAAGCATCTCTTACGTTGCTTGATACAGATACAATATTAGCACCAATATGCAATATTGATTTTATATTCTGTATCTTAATAATTGTATCCTTTGAACCATTTTCAAAACTTATATTTTGTGAAGTTATTGAATTATTATTTATTTTATAATATGAACCATTTAACACACTTTTCTCATCCATTGCCCTATTAAAGGTTATATAGATATTTCCTGCATAATCAAAATTTACACTGTTAACTTGTGGGCTATCGTTAACCGAATGAACACTAAAATCAACTTCAATATCCTGCATTATAAATCCAGCAGCACTATAAAACTTATCATTTAACTTTCCCTTTGGAATTTCAAGTTTATTATTTCCTACTGGAAGTGGTGAATTAAAATATAATTCAACTTTATCTGCCCAAATACCAGATTGGTCGTAAAACTTAGTTAAAGATGTATCTAATCCTAAATTCAATATACTTTGCCCATTTACTTTAATCGAATATAAATCTGATGTTGAAATCTTAATAGGTACTGAAAATTTTACCATTAGTTTGTTGCTTCCACTTACTGATATTGATTGTACTATAGGTACTGAAAGATCTGACAGAGTAATTTTTTTACTAAACTCATCTATATTATGATTAAGTCCTTTATCCAATATTGTATTTTTTACAGATAAAGTCACATCTGTGTACTGAGGATATGGATTTGCCAAGGTAATTAACACTGTTTTGTTATCTTCCTGTAAAACAGCAGATGCCTTATCTCCATTCAAATCTGCTCCATCTATTTGATAGCTTGATATATTCTCAGCAGTATTTTTATCAACACTTGTACTAAATTCCACCTTAATCTGGTTAAGAGAATTAGCACTTACGTCCTTAACTTTAATATTACCAGAATCCTCTGGAGCTTGATCAATAATATCATTCATTTGAGCTTCTATCGAAGATGAAACAACTCCAGTTCCCCCAATTATATTTAAAGCTGTATATTTATTAACTTTCTCTTTAATATAATTTAAAGCATCTACTGTTGCCGAACTTTTTTCCTTATCAAGCAATACCAATGGTGAAGTAAACTTTCCTGCCAGTGATGATGCCACTAAAGCATCTGCATATCCATCATCTCTCGCATTTACTCCTGCACTAGCAGCAAATAACTTATCAAAATTCAAATCATCTTTAAACCTATTTAACACATTTAAATTTGTTTGAAATCTATCTACTCCTCCATTAACTCTTTCAACAGCGTCTAAAGCTTTATACATAATTTCATTTATAATATAGTTTGTTCCGATAACGGTGACCTTAGAATTATTATTTTTTACAAAGTCTAAGATTGGCTTCATAGATTCGTTATCATTGCTTCCCAATAATAATATCTGTCCTTTAGCTGCTGCTACAGGGGCTATTGATAAGGCATCTGAAAACCCTTCTCCCCCTACCAACATGACATTATCGGCCTTAACACCAAGCTCCAATAACTTGTTTGCAACTGCTGCATTTGTTTCATATCTATTGTCTCCTTTAAGCTCTACTAAATTGTAACCATCATTTCTTAGCTCATCTCGTATAGATTGCTTTATAGCACCAATCCCACCAATTATATATATATATTGTGGATGCAGCGCATCTAATGCTGATTGAGTATCAGAATTTAATGAAGTTCCTGTAGTTAACAATATAGGTGCATCCAAGGTTTTCGCAAGTACTGATGAACTTACTGCATCTGCATATCCTTCTCCAGTAACTAAAATTACGTTTCTTGCCCCACTAGGCCAATTATCTTTAGCTACCTGCGCTGCCGTAGCATATCTATCTAAACCACTTGTTCTTATAACTTTTCCCGTTTCAGCCTTAACTTGAATAAAGGCTGAAACTTGAATTAGTATTAAGCAAATAGTAACTATCAATATATTTATCATTTTGCTCTTCATGATTCAAATTTCCTCCTGCAATAAAAGAAGTAAAACCAAATTTAAACTAGATAATTTTATTGTAATCCTTCATTATAAACTGTACAACGTAATACTAAAGCCAATTGTTCAACTATAATCCACACAAGTAGTATAATTCCAATTTGTTTTTATAAAATAATAATTACTATTTTGTAATTTGTGGTATAATTTTATCATATTACTTTATTTAGTAAATATGGAGGTTATCAATGAATTGCAATTATAAAAAAATTATTTATTCTTTTATTCCACTGATATTTTTGTTATTTACTTCTATTAGTGTACATGCCCAAACACTAAATAGTCCTTATTTGGAAGATAGTGGAATAATCGTAAACAAAAGCTTAAATAGCAGTGCTATAGGTTATATACATGGCGAAAAAAATAATATCTATTATTCTTCAACAGAATACTGCAGCAGCCTAACAGAACTGAAAAATTCCATTATAAAACATATGTATAATAAAGATTCTTCTTTTACTATAAGTTATAAAGGAGATTTTTCGACTTTAGAGAGTGATCTTAATAACATTTTAGGCGATATTGAAAATACAGATGATTACCTAGCTGTTTCTTACTCTTACATGAAATGGAATGCTCAAGGCTATAGTGAAAACCTTAATACAATAACCTTCAATTTTAGTTATCTAGCTACAAAAGAGCAAGAAGATTATGTAGATAAAAAAGTTACATCTATATTAAGCACTTTAATAACAAGTTCTATGACTGATGATGATAAGGAAAAAACTATACATGACTATATAGTAAAAAATGTAACTTATGATCAAAGTTATACATACTACAGCGCTTATGATGCGTTATATTATGGAACCTCTGTTTGTCAAGGCTATGCACTTTTGGCCTATAAAATGTTAAAACAGGCTGGTTTAAATGTAAGAATAATTACAGGGAATGCTGGTGGAGAGTCTCATGCTTGGAACCTTGTGAATGTTAGAGGTAAATGGTATCAACTTGATTGTACCTGGGATGATCCCGTTCCAGACACTGGAAAAGTAAGTTATGATTATTATAATATAAATGATACTCAGATGGGGGTTGATCATACTTGGAATAAAGCAGATTATCCTCAAGCTAGTTCCACTTATGTATATCCTGGAGATACAGCAAAGCATGTAGCAAGTGTAAAAATCGCTTCTGGAGATTTAAATTTAAAAGTTGGACAAACTTATACGCTTAGAATAACTATTTTACCTTCAGATGCCAGTAATAAAAATGTATCCTGGTATTCAAGTGATAATAATATAGTTCAGGTAGATCAACACGGTACTTTAACCGCTCTTTCATCAGGAAATGTAGTAATAACTGTTAAAAGTGAGGATGGCAATATCATAGACTTTTGTAAAGTAACTGTACCGAAAGACTTTTCCAAGTATACTCAGTGGAAAGAAAAGAAAAATATATACTTAAACAAAATATGGACAATAACTTTTCAATCAACTATTGATGCTGCATCTGTAAATGCTGATAGTATATATGTATTTGACGAAACAACTCAAGATAAAGTAGACTTAAAAATTAAAGTATCAAATAATAAAGTAATTTTAACTCCTAATCGCAGTTATTCGCCTGATCACTCTTACTACTTGGTTATTGAAAAATCTGTAAAATCAACAAACGGAAGCCAACTAGCTGCTCCAACAGCAATGAAATTTAATATATCCTACAATTGATATGGGCAAAACAAGGGACTGCCGCATTTATAGATACACACGGTCTAAAGTAAACTTATGCTCCGGTAGATGTTACCAAGCTTCAGTACTATAAAAACTTTTAATCATTCTAAAGCTCAGTATTTTGAAAATCTAAGAAACTTTTATAAACTCGTACCTCAAACATATAAAAGCCTCTAAGATTTTCTAAAATACTTCGCTAAGAATGATAAAAAAGTTTTTAGATGTTCTTTCAGCTTTGGTAACATCTACCTGCGTATAAGTTTACTTTCTGGTGTGTGTATCTATATAGGAGGGTGTGATTAAACAAAATTTAACATTAGGTAAATCCTTAAATATCAATGCATTGGACATTTTTATTTTCCATCTTTTGATATATAAAATGGACTTTATCACACCCTCCTATAGAGAACCACACCAGACACTTAACTTATACGCAGGGATATATTTACATTCTGGAAGACACATTTAAATACTTTTGATACAAGTCTTAGCTCATATTTTTGAAAAAGCTTAGAAGATTTGATTGGTTAAAAGTCTAAATGACTTTTAACGAGCAACTTATCAATGGTAATTGATAAGTTGGTCCGACTGAGCAGAGCGAGTTATCAAAG
>NZ_JAEEGC010000106.1 GCF_019207025.1 Clostridium thailandense
TTTACATTCTTCCAGCACGATAAATACTTTTGACAAGTCTAAAGCACATATTTTTGAAAAAGCTAAGACTTGTATGAAAAGTATTTAAATGTGTCTTCCAGAATGTAAATATATCCCTGCGTATAAGTTAAGTGTCTGGTGTGGTTCTCTATAGTGTAACAGCCCTTTTGTTTTCTATTCAATCTAATTAAGCCAGTTTTTCTAGTCGGGTTCTTATAGTGCTGAAGCTTGGTAACACCTCCCGGAGTATAAGTCTATTTTCGGCCGTACTTCCGACATAACCTAAATTTATTTTTGTGTTGCCATTGCTGCAGTTAGTGGCGGAATTACTTGTTTCTTTCTTGACATAAGTCCAGGTGCATAAGCGCAATTATCTTTAAGAGTTACACCAAAAGCTTTTTCAACAGCATTGTTATAGGATCCTATAGAGATTAATTCTGAACCACCTTCTAATATGTCTGTTACAAGGAGTAGTATTAATCCAAAGCCTTCATTTTCGCATCTTTTTTCCATTAATTGAACAATATCGTTTCTTATTGCTTCAAAGCCTTCAGTATCCATGGTGGATATTTGACCAACACCAACTTTAATATCATTCATTGTAAATGGCTTAAAGTCCTGATTAAGTATTTCGTCTGGTGTTTTTCCTTCTAATGAGGAACCAGCTTTAAACATTTCTTTCCCATATTTTTCGGGATCTATATCAGCTATACTTGATAATCTTTTCAATACAAGCTTATCTGTATTAGTAGATGTAGGTGATTTAAACAGCAATGTATCTGATATGATAGCAGAACATAAGAGACCAGCAATTTTTCTGGATGGTCTTATTCCATTTTCAAAGAATAAAGAAGCAACTATTGTAGCTGTACATCCTACAGGTTCATTTCTAAAATATATAGGATTACCTGTTTCAATAGCACCGATCTTATGATGATCTATTATTTCTATAATTTCAGCATCTTCAAGACCATGAACAGATTGAGCCTTTTCATTATGGTCTACTAGTATTACTTTCTTTTTATCCTCAGAAATTAAATGATATCTTGAAATACTTCCAACTACTTTACCAGTGGCATCTAATACAGGATAACTTCTGTATCTATTTTGGAGCATAACCTCTCTTACATCATCAATTAAATCATCAGTTTTAAAACATATTAAGTTATCTTTAGCCATTATGTAGCTTACAGGAATACTTTGAGTAATTAATCTAGCAGCTGTAAAAGTATCATAAGGGGTTACTATTATGGAACATTTAACTTCTTTAGATCTTTCCAGTATTTCATCACTTACAACATGGTTTCCAGTAATTATCATAAGGGAAGCACCATTAGTGAGAATCACATTTTGAGCATCCTCTCTGTTACCGCAGATTACCAAATCGCCAGAGTCTATAAATTCTTCTGCATTTTCAGGATGCATTGCTGCAACTACAATTTTACCAGCAAATTTTAGGTTATCCTCAGCTGCATATACACATTTAGCTGAAAGAGTGTCTAATATATTTTCAAGTCTTGTTTCACTTTTTTCAATTACATTAGTATCCCATATATCCATGTAACAGGAAGTTATATTTGATTGGGAAGCTAAACCTATTAATTTATCTTCATCATCAATTACTGGAAGTGTTTTTACATTAGTTTTTCTTATCATTGACCAAGCAGATTTTAGTGAAGTCTCTGGAGAAATTGGAGTAACAGTATCAATATCTAAATCTGCTATTTGAGTTTTAACAGTTTCTATTAGCTTTGGAGCTTTAACTCCAAAATAATCTAATGCAAATTGAGTTTCTCTACTTACTTCTCCTAATCTTATTGGAATTGCATTTAACCCCATTTTGTTTTTGAATTCAGAATAAGCTATTGCAGAACAAATAGAATCTGTATCTGGATTTCTATGTCCTGTTATGTATACAACATCGCTCATAATATTTTCCTCCTAAGATAATATTTTAGAATATGTAAATCTATATGGAGTTGAACCGCCGAAACTTAGCTTATCCTCCGAGGTATATTTATATTTTTTCTGCACGATAAATGATTTTAATAAGTCTAAAGTTCAAATTTTTGAAAAAGCTAAGAACTTTTGATAACTCGCTGTGCTCAGACAATCAAATGTTCTAAGCTTTTTCAAAAATTCGAACTAAGACTTATAGAAAAATAATTTAAATGTGCATTCAAAAATATAAATATACCTCTGCGTATAAGCTAAGTTTCTGGTTTCACTCTCTATATAGGTGTAACATTTCATAATTAAATTTATAAGTTTAAATCCTATCAGTATAAAACTATAAGAGTTTTCATAGCACTATAGGATTTAAATAGATTCTATATAAGTTCTAAATTAACTTATATATTATTTCAGTTGGCTAATCAAGATAGATTATATTAGTGTACAGAAGTTAAAGTTGATTTCAAAATTTTCACATATGACTATATTATGAAAATTCAACTTTGTTCCACATATAATTACTATTTTAGAAATATAACTTCAAATAGTGATTATTATTAACTAATTACATATATTATTATATACAATACTGAAGTTTTATCAAATATATTTTTATGATAAGTCAAAAGTAGTCGGATATCTTATATATGACTCAATGTTGAAAATAAATTTGTATAGATATGTCTGCAATTATAAGATTTACTTTAAAATTGATAAGCAGAACGTGATAATTTCAATTTTACAGATGGTACTAGATTATTTTGATATTAAGGAACTTTAATTTGGAAGAAATTTTAATGAACCATTATTGAAATATCTACAATTTTTTGATTAAAATTACAATAATAATTTTATTGTTAAATATGAAACTGTATAATAAAGTGAAGCGTTTAATTACAAGTGCTAGAAAAAAGATTTATGCTGCTAAATATAAAGAAGTTAATATATTCGTGGAATAACTCAATTTTCGATTATACGTTTCAGTACAATTCCCAAATTCTTTGTTATCCCCAATCATAATATAGATATACAACTTCATATACTTAAATAATGAAGAGCAAATTTTTTGTGAGAGGTGATAGCTTTGATTAATGAAAGGGAATTGCATGAGGGGTTAACACAAGCAGAAGCCGTGAGAAGGCTTAAAAAGTATGGGCCCAATAAATTAGAGAGGAATAATAAGGTATCCCCCATTAAAATATTCTTATCTCAATTTAATGATTTTATAACGTGGATTCTTATTATTGCCACGGCAATATCAGGAGTAATGGGGGAAAAGGCAGATGCAATCACAATATTAATTATAGTCATAATGAATGCTATATTGGGATTTGTACAGGAGTATAAGACAGAAAAGTCTTTAGAAGCACTGAAGGAACTAGCAGCACCTACAGCAAAGGTACTAAGAAATGGAGTATTAAAGGTAATAAGTGCTGAGGAATTGGTTGTGGGAGACTTAATAATACTTGAAAGTGGTGATAGAATTCCGGCAGATTGTATGCTGGTAGAGGATAGTAACTTTATGGTAGATGAATCCTTACTTACGGGAGAATCTGTTGGTGTTGAGAAAAATAGCAGAGGAGCAAAAGATAGTTCTATTTATATGGGAACTATTGTGCTTAAAGGGAAAGGTAAAGCAAGAATTGTTGAAACTGGCATGAAGACAGAAATGGGGAAAATAGCAGGCATGCTTCAAAATATAGAAAGCGACAGGTCGCCTTTAAAAGAAAAGCTTGCAGCCCTTGGTAAAGTATTAGTAATCTTATGTATTGTTATATGTGCAGTAGTAACTTTAACTGGCATAGCTCGAGGACAAGACAAGTATCAAATGTTTTTACTAGGGGTAAGTTTAGCGGTCGCTGCTATACCAGAGGGACTCACAGCTATCGTTACGGTTGCTCTAGCACTTGGTGTTTCTAGAATGCTTAAAAGAAATGCACTAGTTAGAAAGCTTCCAGCTGTTGAAACCTTAGGGTGTACATCAATAATATGTAGTGATAAAACAGGAACATTGACAGAAAATAAAATGACTGTTAAAGCTATGTATTTTAATAGTAGAATTTATTATGTGGACAAAGAGTCCGTGCCTGAAAATTTAATACTGAAAAAGGCTTTTACATATTGTAACGATTGTAATTTTGATTACAAAGGAGACAATATTTCAAAAAGTTTATTTGGAGATCCAACAGAAACTGCCCTAATAAAAGCGTTTTTTAGGGAAAATAAGGAATTAAAGGGTTTTATGGATAAAGCTAAAAGAGTATATGACATTCCTTTTGATTCCGATAGAAAAATGATGTCTGTAGTAATGCGTGAAGGTTCAAAGGAAACCTGTTACGTGAAAGGTGCTCCAGAAAGAATAATAAATAGATGTAAATATATATTGGACAAAGGTGAAATAAAGCTATTTACATCTGATTATAAGAATAAAATCCTAAAAGCGGTAGAAACTATGTCTTTTGATGCATTAAGATGTATAGCAGGAGCTTATAAGGAAACAGGGATCGTTAAGGGAAAGGGTCTTGAAGATAATTTAATATTCGTAGGTGTATCAGGAATTATAGATCCACCAAGAAAGGAAGCTAAAGATGCAGTTTTAAGATGTAAAATAGCAGGAATAAGACCAATTATGATAACTGGAGACCATAAGAATACAGCTTTTGCTATAGGAAAAGAGCTGAGTATATGTAAAAATCAATCAGAGGTTATAACTGGTGAAGATTTAGATAAATTGAGTGATAAACAATTATCCGCAAAAACGGATAGTGTTTCTGTATTTGCAAGAGTAAGTCCACACCATAAATTGAGAATCGTAAAGGCTTTTAAAGCTAAAAGTAACATTGTTGCAATGACTGGTGACGGTGTAAATGATGCACCAGCAGTTAAAGAAGCTGATATAGGTATATCTATGGGCATATCTGGAACAGATGTGACTAAGGAAGCCTCTTCGATGATATTGTTAGATGATAATTTTGCAACTATTGTTTCTGCAGTAGAAGAGGGACGAATAATATATGATAACATAAGAAAATTTATAAGATATTTGCTTTCCTGTAATTTAGGAGAGGTTTTAACAATGTTTTTAGCTTCACTATTCTATTTAGATACGCCATTACTTCCTATACAAATCTTATTGGTTAATCTAGCTACTGATGGACTTCCAGCTATAGCACTAGGAGTAGACCCGCCAGAGAGTGATATAATGAGTGGAAAGCCAAGGCCTAAAAATGAAAGTATATTTGCTAGAGGATTAAGTGAAAAGATAATGGTTAGAGGTTCTCTTATAGGCGTGTGCACAGTAATGGCATTCATTATTGGAAGATACTGCAACTATGATATAACCACTTGTAGAACTTTGGCACTTTGCACATTAATAATGTCTCAGCTTATCCATGTTTTTGAATGTAGATCTGAAAGACATTCGTTATTTGAAATGAAGTTCTTTACTAATCCTTATCTTGTAGGGGCTGTAGCTACTTCTATAACGATGATAATGTGTGTACTATACCTTCCATTTTTGCAAAGTGTATTTCATACTTCTGCATTAGGAATAGGACAATGGGGAATAGTATTGTTTTTTTCAGGAATAATTGCATTGATTAACAGTTTGTATTTGTACTTTAAGTAAAAAAAAGTAGAATTGCATATGCAATTCTACTTTAATCTCTGTACCTTTTGAACCCTTTGCATTTTGCCTTCCATCGGCACTAAGTCTTTTTTTGTAGTCATGTTTCTAATATTTATAAGTTCAATTTGTTCACTATTTTGTTTTCCCTTTTTCCCTTTTAGGCCTTGAGCTAAAACGAGATTACCTTGATTAACAGAAATGAATTCAGGCTTTTTGAACCACCTATTTCTTATATAAGAACATTTAACTATGTTTTTACTTCGTTCGGGTCTGACTAAAATCATTACACTTAATTTGTGGAATATCCACAATATGGTTTTTTCTGTAACTTTTACAGATACAACGGTGCCTTGCACTTGGGTTAATCTATCACCGTATTTTTTTAAATAAGATTTTGTGTAATATTGAGCAATTTTTTCTTTAAAACTCATGTCTTTAACTCCTTCTTGATAAGATATTTTAATGAAATGCTGAAAATACAGCAATAATTTCTATTAAAAATTCATGTATATTATAACATAGTATTGCTATTTTTAAAATATAATGAAATATTTTTATTATAGTTTTCCCTTTTAATCTAATTAGATGTAGATAATTTTAATTTAAATATATTCCCTTAATATTTTAAAATACTTTTTTCTATTTTTTGTACCTAAATAATATTTTCAAGAATATTATTATAGTAATGGGTGAAAGGAGGATAGTATATGAAGAGAAAACTAACACCTAAAGAGATAATATATGACTTTAATCTTGATAATATTCATTTAAGAGAAGAAATTAATAATATGCCAGAGTATGATGAAGTTTATAAAAAAATAAAAACAGCTTTAGAAATAGATAGAGATGGGTATAATGTTTATCTTATAGATGATTTTTCAAAGCATAAGCTAGAAGCAGTAATAGAATTTGTTAAGGAAAATTTAAAAAATAAAGGTAAACCACAAGATATATGCTATGTTATAAAAGATGATGAAAAACATCCTAAGATACTATTTTTACCAGGGGGTAAAGGAAAAAAGCTTAAAGAAACTCTTGAGAATATACAGAGAGTATATTCTGAGATTACTTATGAGTTTTACAATAATTCTGCAAATAAAGAAAAGGAAGAAATAATAGAGAATCTTCAGCAGAAAAGAAATGATTTAATAAATAAACTTATTAAGATGTCTGAAGATGAAGGCTTTACAGTAAGACCAAGTCAAAATGGATTCACTTTTATACCTATAAAAGGTGAGGGTGAGTTAATGAATGAAAAAGAATATGATTCTTTAGAAATTAAAGAAAAAGAAGACATATTAAACAAGGTTTCTGGTCTAAAAAGTAGAGCTCAAGAGATAATTGAAGAATTAAAGGAAATGGAATTAAGCGAAGTTGAAAAAATAAAAAGTATAATGGAAGAATATTATAAGAAAGAAACAAGCAAAATTAGAAAGGAAATCTTGGATGAGTTTGGAAATAATGAAGAAATTAAAGAATTTTTAAAAGGTGTATGTGATAATATAGAAGATAATATTAAAAATATATATTCTATAAATTATGATGATGATGAAGAGGAAATAAATGAAATAATTTATAAATATATAGTAAATGTCATAGTTGATAATAGTGAAAATGATGCACCACAAGTAATTTTTGAAGAGGACCCTAGTATAAGTAATATCCTAGGAAGCATAGAGTACGAAAACAAAAATGGCACATATGTCACTGATATAAGTCTAATAAAAGGAGGATCATTTTTAAAAGCTAATGGAGGCTGCTTAATATTAAGGATAAATAATCTTTTGAATAATCAGAGTGCATATTATTATTTTAAGAAATCCCTTATGAGTGGTAAGGTGAACCTTGATTACAACAAAGGATATTTGGAACTTTTATCTCTTAGTGGTCTTAAGCCTGAGCCTATTAGATTCAGTGAAAAGATAATACTCATAGGAGATTATCAGACCTATGATTTATTATACTCTTATGATGAGGATTTTAAGAAAATTTTTAAAATAAGAGCAGAGCAAAAATCGTTATTAGATATAAATAATGAAATTAAACAGTCATTCTTAGAAAAAGTAGATATTATATGTAAGAATAGTAAACTAAACTCGCTTTCAAAAGAAGCCGTCAAGGAATTGGCGAAGTTTTCATCTAGGAAAGCAGAAAATAAAAATAAATTATTTATAGATGATTATGAACTGAGAAGAGTTCTAATGATTTCTGATAACAAAGTTAAAAATGATAATAGAACAAAAATTGAGGGAAAAGACATTATAGATACGGTTTATGATGAAGAATCTATAGAAAAAGAAATTGGTCAAAGCTATAAAGAAAATAAAATATTCATAAATGTAAAGGATAAACTAATAGGTCAAATAAACGGCCTATCTGTTATAGATACAGGATATTTTAGCTTTGGAAAACCAATAAAAATAACTTGTTCATGCTATAAAGGAGATGGAAATATAATAGATGTCCAGAAGGAAAGTGATTTAAGTGGAAAAATTCATAACAAAGCTATAAGCACATTAAGAGGTTATGTGAATACTTTAATTGGCGGATATGAAAAACTGTCGGTAGATTTCCATTTGAGTTTTGAACAACTATATGGAAGAATAGATGGGGATAGTGCCTCTGTAGCTGAGGTTATATCAATGATTTCAGCTTTGAGTAAAATAGGCATAAGACAAAATATAGCAGTTACTGGATCAATAAATCAATTCGGGGAGGTTCAGCCAATCGGTGGAGTAAATGAAAAAATAGAAGGTTTCTATAAGATATGCAAGCTTGTAGATAATATAGAGGGAAAGGGAGTATTAATACCTGAATCCAATATAGATAGTCTTGTATTAAATGATGAAGTAGAGACTGAAATAAAGAAAGGTAAGTTCCATATTTACTCAATGGCTAGCATAAAAGATGCTTTAGAGGTATTAATATGCGATGAAACTATTGGATATAAAGAGTTAATGAATACAGTAAAAAAAGAACTGAAAAAATACAGTGGAAAGAGGACTACTAAAAAGGTGGAATAAATATAAGGGGTTCCAGTACGGAACCCCTATAAAGTTAAACGTTAAATCTAAAGTGAACTATGTCTCCATTTTGCATAACGTATTCTTTTCCTTCAAGTCTGTAATAGCCTTTTTCTTTCGCAGCAGCTTCGGAGCCTACTTCTACTAATTTATCGTAGGAGATAATTTCTGCTCTTATAAAACCTTTTTCGATGTCAGTATGAATTTTTCCAGCAGCTTGAGGAGCTTTTGTTCCTTGCTTTATTGTCCAAGCCCTAACTTCTTGAACTCCAGCAGTTAAGAAACTCATAAGACCTAGAAGTTTATAACTTGCATGTATTAACTTATCAAGACCAGCTTCATCTAATCCGTATTCGCCAAGCATTTCTGCCTTTTCATCACCCTCAAGTACAGAAAGCTCTTCTTCAATTTTTGCTGAAATTATTATTACTTCTGAACCTTCATTTGCAGCATATTCTTTAACTTTCTTTACATATTCATTTTCTAGATTTCCAGAAACTAAGTCATCTTCAGATATGTTTGCTACATATAGTACTGGTTTAGTTGTGAGAAGAAAATATCCTTTAGCAAGCTCAGACTCATCATCAGTCAATTCTAAAGTTCGTACAGGTTTACCAGCTTCAAGGTAGCCTTTAATTTTTAACATTAATTCATACTCAGCTTTTGCTTCTTTGTTAGCTCCACTTTTTGCAAGCTTGACAATTTTCTCAATTCTTCTATCCATCATTTCTAAATCTGAAAAAATAAGTTCAAGGTTTATCGTTTCAATATCGCGGATAGGATCTACAGAACCATCTACATGAACTACGTTAGGATCGTTAAAGCATCTTACCACATGAACTATGGATTCAACTTCTCTTATATGGGATAAAAACTTATTTCCAAGACCTTCTCCTTTGCTTGCTCCCCTAACTAGTCCAGCTATGTCATAAAATTCAATAGCAGTGTATATCTTCTTTTTTGAATTATACATTTTTTCAAGTACATCTAGTCTTTTATCAGGTACGCTAACTACCCCAACGTTTGGTTCAATTGTACAGAATGGATAGTTCGCAGATTCAGCTCCTGCTTGAGTTATGGCATTAAATAAGGTACTTTTACCTACGTTTGGCAATCCAACAATTCCAAGTTTCATTTGTGTACATTCCTTTCTAATTTATATTTAAGTAAATTTAAATTTCTCAGTTTTAAACTAAAATTCTATAAATTTTCATAGTTTTTAACTAACTTTACAAATTACCTATTAAATTATACTCTACAAAACTAGTCATTTCAAGAAAATTAGAAAGGAGTTGTTGAACTATAGGGTTTCTAGATCTAAAGTATAACTTATACTGCTATTTGAATTGGTAACTTTTGCAGAATAAACATTCTAAAGAATGTTTAACTTGTGTTAACTGTTACTAATAAATATTTTTTATAAGTTAAATGTCGGTCTTGGATGTCTATAATTACTTTCTTCCAATATACATTCCTATGCATATTCCCTTCATAAAACTCCAGGTTATGATTCCTGCTAAACAAATTTTTTCAGCTTTATTTAGACACTGCATATGATGATGTCTGAACATATGTTTGATGATTTTATTACCTATCATATTAAATCAATCCTTTCATTAAAAATATACGTAGTCAATTTTGTGCAAAATTTTAAAGTTATCTGTATGTTATTATCTGAAGATAAAAAAGTTTTTATTAAGGAGTCTTAAGGATATTATGTAAAAATATGTATAAAAAAATGTACAATAGTAACCCAAAAAACATAATATTAAAAATTTAACAGTTTGCTGTAAAGTATTGAAAGCTAGGAACGATAAAGGTAGAAAAAATAATTTTAATAGACTTAAAAAAAATATTAAAAAAGTTTTTTCAAAGAGGAATTTTTATGTTAATATAGAATAAGTAAACAAGGTGGTTAAAAGTGGAGTAAAGTGGAGTGAAATAACAAATAGGGGTTCAATTATGTTTATTGGAGAATATGAACATGCATTAGATAATAAAAATAGAATAATTGTACCTGCAAAGTTTAGAGAGGAACTTGGAAACAAGTATATACTTACAAAGGGATTAGATGGATGTTTATATGCGTATACATTAAATGAATGGGGAGTGTTAGAGAAAAAATTAAAAACGCTTCCATTAACAAATAAGAATGCACGTGCTTTTGTTAGATTTTTCTTTTCGGGTGCTAATGAGATAGATATGGATAAACAAGGTAGAAGTTTAATTCCACAAAATCTTTTAGAATATGCAGAGATAAAAAAGGAAATAGTAAGTATTGGTGTATCCAATAGAGTAGAACTTTGGAGTAAGGAAAAATGGGAAGAATACAATAGTTCAAATATAGATTTTGACGAAATTGCAGAACAAATGAGCGAACTTGGAATTTAGTTATATTTTGAGTAATGGAGGAAATAATTTATGGAATTTAAGCATGTATCAGTGTTATTAGAAGAAACAATAAATGCATTAAATATAAAAGAAGATGGTATATATGTGGATTGCACCTTAGGTGGTGGTGGGCATTCTTTTGAAATTGCTAGCAGACTATCTGAAAAAGGAAGACTTATAGGAATAGATCAAGATACTTGTGCTCTGGAAGCTGCAAAGGAAAGGTTGAAAGAATTTAATAATATTACTTATGTTCACAATAATTTTTATAATATAGATGAAATTTTAAGAGATTTAGATATACCTAAGATAGATGGGATAATGATGGATCTAGGAGTTTCATCTTATCAGCTAGATGAAGCAGAGAGAGGCTTTAGTTATATGAAAGACGCGCCTTTAGACATGAGAATGAATAGGGAGGACAGCCTTTCTGCTTATGATGTGGTTAATAGCTACAGTGAGACAGAGCTTTATAGAGTAATAAAAGAATATGGTGAGGATAACTTTGCAAAAAGAATAGCAAAATTTATTATACAGAGAAGAGAGAAAGAAATTATAAAAACTACAGGAGAACTTGTAGAAATAATAAGAAGTGCTATTCCAGCAAAATTTCAAAAGGAAGGTCATCCAGCTAAAAGAACCTTTCAGGCTATAAGAATTGAAGTAAATAGAGAACTTCAAATATTAAACAAAGCAGTTGAAGATAGTGTGAATCATTTAAATAAGGGTGGAAAAATAGCTATTATAACCTTTCATTCATTAGAAGACAGAATAATAAAAAACAAATTCAAGAATTTAGAAAACCCATGCACATGTCCGCCAGACTTTCCAATTTGTGTATGTGGTAAAAATCCTTACATAAAAGTTATAACCAAAAAACCTATTGAGCCTTCTGAAGAAGAAATGAATGTAAATTCAAGAAGCAAAAGTGCCAAGCTTAGAGTAGCTGAGAGAATCTAGTTCTAAATTTTAGATGAGGTGAATAAAGTGATAGTGACAAATAAAGATAGTTATATACATGGAAACACCGTTCTGCAGCCTGAATATGTACCTTATGAAGAAGAAAGAAGATATGAGGAAGAAGCTAAAAAAGAAAGATTAAAGAAACTTAGAAAAGCTAAACAAAGACTTAAGAAAAAAGTAAAAGTAATAAGGAATATTTCTTTAAGCTTCATAATTGGAATAATTTTTGTAGGAAGATACTGCATAATATACAATATGCAGATGGAATTAAATTTAGTTAAGACAAATATAAGTGAACTTAATAAAGAGAATGACAATTTAAAAGTGGAGCTTGTTAAATACAATAATTTACAGTACATTGAAGAGACAGCAATAAATAAGCTTCAAATGGTACCAGCTGATAAGGGAGCAGCAATTTATGCTAATCTAGATAAGGAAAATGTTAAAATAACAGAAAAGAAAGTGCAAGATAAAATAGAAAAAGAAAATCTTTGGAGTAAACTTAAAAAAATAATATTTTAGGTAAAGATTTATCACGTTAGATACTAAAGAATAGAGGAATGCAGAAGAACTATTTTTCATTTGAATTTTTTCTTAGTAATGTTAACGGGGGTAGACAGGTTGTCAAAAAAAGAATACAGAGACAAAGTTATAATACGAAAGAGAATGATAGTTATTTTTAGTTTTCTTTTCTTAGCTTTCTGTGTATTATTTAGCAGAATGTTATACATAATGGTATATCAATCTCAGAAACTAAAAACTTTGGCTGTAGACCAGTGGACAAGCGAAGTAAAAATTGATGCTAAAAGAGGAAGAATATTAGACCGTAATGGGCACGAACTGGCGGTTAGTGCCAATGTTTATAGGGTCGATTTAGACATGAACGCCCTAAGAGATACTATGAATGAAAAAAAACTATCACAGGAAGATGTAGCGGAAAAACTTGCTGGAGCTTTATCTATGGATAAAGCAGAAGTTTCAAAAACATTAAGTAAGACTCTTCCAGGAGGCTTACCGCTTGCTTCTGCTAACTTAAAAAGAAGAATAGAAAAATCAGAGGCTGATAAGGCTAGAGACTTAAACTTAAATGGAGTATTAATATCTGGGGATACTAAAAGATATTATCCTAATAATAATTTTTTAGCTCAGGTACTTGGACATACTAATTCAGATGGAAACGGACTGACTGGTGTTGAACTTACTTATAATAAAGAGTTATCAGGAACACCAGGTGTTAGAATTGCTGAAACAGATAAAAAGAGTAAAAGCCTTCCGGACACTATTTCTGAATATACTAAACCTATAGATGGTAAGGACGTAGTTTTAACAATAGATGAAAATGTGCAGCATTTTGCGGAAAAAGCTGCAAATCAAGCCTTGAATGATAACAAGGCAAAAGCAGTTACTGTAGTTGTTATGGATCCTAAAACAGGAGAAGTTCTTGCTATGGTTAACAAACCAGACTATAATCCTAATGACCCTTGGGTTAAAGGAATGTCTTATGAGGAATTGCAAAAAAGTTGGAGAAACAGAGCTGTTAGTGATAGCTTTGAGCCAGGGTCAATTTTTAAAGTAATAACAGCTACTGCAGCTTTAGAAGAAAATGCTGTTAGTGAAAATGACAAATTTACTTGTGGTGGAAGCTTTACTGTAGGAAAAAAAATAATACACTGCTGGAAAACTTCAGGGCATGGGGAACAAACCTTTGTGGATATACTTAAAAACTCCTGTAACGTTGGATTCGCCGCAGTTGGTAAAAAAGTAGGCAAGGAAAATTTATATAAATATATTAAAAAATTTGGGTTTGGAGAAAAAACAGGCATAGATTTACCTGGAGAAGCAAAAGGAATTGTAAAGAAGCCTGAAAATATTAGTGAAATTGATTTAGCAACTATATCTTTTGGTCAGACAAATACTGTGTCACCTATTCAATTTCTTACTGCATTTAATTCTATAGCTAATGGAGGAACCTTAATCAAGCCTCATGTCATGAAAGAGATATCTCACTACAACTCAGATAAGGATAGTAGAATTATTGATAAAAATTTTGATGTAGCAGGAAACAGCAAGCAAATACTAGATGCAAATAAAGTGGCACAGCTTAGAGGATATCTAGAAAAGGTTGTTTCAGAAGGTGGCGGAAAAAAGGCATTTATTGCAGGATACCATATAGGAGGAAAAACAGGAACAGCTCAAAAAGCGGGACCAGGTGGATATCAACCAGGAAAGTATATATCTTCATTTACAGGTATGGCTCCTGCCAGCGATCCAAAGGTGACAGTTTTAGTATCTATAGACGAACCAGATCCATCTAACTATTATGCTGGCCAAATAACAGCTCCAGTAGCTCAACAAATATTTAATGATATCTTTAATTATTTAGCTATAAAAAGTGATGCGGATAGTCAAGACATAGCTAAAAGTATGTTAAAGGATGTAGTTGTTCCAGATGTTAGAGGAATGAAAAAATCCGATGGAGAAAAAATTCTCAAGGATCAGCACCTCGAATTTGAAGCTGATTCAAATGGAGAATATATTACAGATATGAATCCTAAACCAGGATATACGGTTAAAGAGGGAAGTAAAATTATCCTTTACACAGGAAGCGCAGCGAACTATAATAAAGTAGTGACTGTTCCAGATGTTCAAGGCTTAAGTAAAGATAGTGCAACAGCTGTATTTAACAGTATAGGGCTTAAAGCTCAATTTGAAGGGGATGGAGTAATAGCTGATCAAAGCGTAGAACCAGGTAAAGAGGTTGAAAAGGGAACGGCAATAAATCTTGATATGGAACTATTAGGAGATTAAAATATAGGCATGCAATACATAACTGTGTTGCATGCCAATATCATGTATAAAAGTTTAAATTTAAAGGGGTGTATATTGTGAATTTAAAACAAATTCTAAAAGGAATAAATTATAAGGTTTTAAAGGGCAATGACGATCTAGAAATAAGAGAAATACAGTATGATTCTAGAGCTGTTAAAGATGGAGATTTGTTTATATGTATTGAAGGATATGCCACAGATGGACATAAATACATAAATAGTGCTTATAATAGTGGTGCAAAGGCAATAATATGTAGTAAAACTGTGGAAAATCTTCCAGATTGTACTGTTTTAATGGTTGAAGACAGTAGAAAAGTTTTAGCTTTAGCTGGCGCCAATTATTATGCTCAACCTGCAAGTAAATTAAAAGTTATAGGCATAACAGGAACTAATGGAAAAACTACATCTACTTTTATGATGAAATCAATATTAGAGACAGCGGGTTATAAAGTTGGCCTTGTAGGGACTATAGCAAATTACATAGGAGATAAAAAAGTACCAGCTCACAGAACTACTCCAGAATCACTAGAACTTCAGAATCTTTTTAAAGATATGGTAGATGAAGGTGTAGAATATTGCGTTATGGAAGTATCATCACATTCACTATATCTTAATAGAGTTTATGGAATTAAATTTTCTGAGGCTATATTTACCAACTTAACACAAGATCATCTTGATTTTCATAAAACCTTTGAGAATTATTATGCTGCTAAGCTTATTTTATTTAAAAACACCAAAAATTCAATTGTAAATATAGATGATGAATTTGGGGAAAGAGTATACAAAGATTCAGAAGGAAATAAAATTACTTATTCTATAGATAAGCCTGCAGATATAAGAGCTAATAATATACATATGCATTCAAGAGGTGTAGATTTTGATGTAACATACAAAAACCAAGTAGCGCATATAAATTTAAATATACCAGGAAAATACAATGTTATGAATGCTCTTGGAAGTATGGCAGCTTGCCTAGGAGAAGGTATATCAATGGAAATAGTAAAAGAAGGCTTGGAGAATATGCTTTGTGTTCCAGGAAGATGTGAGATAGTTACTAAAAATTATAATTTAGGTTATGAAGTTATAGTTGATTATGCGCATACTCCAGATGGATTAGAAAACATATTAAGAACTGCAAGAGAATTTACAAAAGGAAAGCTTATAAGTGTATTTGGTTGTGGAGGAGACAGAGACAATACAAAGAGGCCAATTATGGGTAAAATAGGCTCAGAATTAAGTGATTTAGCTGTTATTACTTCTGACAACCCAAGAAGTGAAGACCCAATGAGCATAATAAAAGAGATAGAAACTGGAATTTTAAAAGATAACTACATTGTTATAGAAAATAGGAGAGAGGCTATAAAGAAAGCAATGGAACTAGCTCAAAAGGATGATGTAGTTGTAGTTGCTGGAAAAGGTCATGAAGACTATCAAATATTAAAGGATAAGACTATACATTTTGATGAAAGAGAAGTTATTGCAGAAATTGTAAAGGAACTTGAGAAATAGTTCTCTACTAAAAGAAAGGAGTTGCTTAAACTTGGAGCATATGAGTTTTGATGAAATAGTCAGCGCAGTTCACGGCGAAGTACTCTTAAAAGGTAAATACTCAGGATTTAATACCGTAAGTACAGATACTAGAAAAATAGAGAAAGAAGATATATTTGTTGCGTTAAAGGGTGAAAATTTTAATGGCAATGAATATATTAAAACTGCCAGTGAGAAAGGTTCAGCCATTTGTATAGTAGATGAAATACTTTATAAAAATGAAGAAATTAAAAAGAATACTACGATAGTGAAGGTGAGAGATACAAAACAAGCGTTACTTGACCTGGCAGAAGCTTATAGAACAAAATTAAATCTTAAGTTTGTTGCTATAACTGGCTCTGCTGGGAAAACTTCAACTAAGGATTTGGTTGCAGCAGCTTTAAGTGGAAAGTATAAAGTTTTTAAAACAGCAGGAAACTTCAATAACCAGATAGGGTTGCCGCTTATGGTTTTTAAATTGGATAACAGTTATGATATTGCAGTTCTGGAGATGGGCATGAATAATTTTAATGAGATTCATACCATGGCTAAGGCAGCAAGACCAGATATTGCCCTAATAACTAATGTAGGGACTGCTCATATTGGAAATTTAGGAAGTAGAGAGAATATATTAAAGGCAAAGATGGAGATTACAAATTTTTTTAATGAAAAGAGTATTTTAATAATAAATGGCGATAACGATATGCTGGCGACAGTTAAAGATAAACAATATTCAATTATTAAAAGCGGAATAGAATGTGAAGCTGATTTTAAAGCGATAAATACAAAACTTGGAGAGAATTGTGTTGATTTTGAAGTATTAGAAAAGAATAATTCCACAAAAGAAAGATTCCATTTAGATATGCCAGGTAAGCATACAATTTTAAATGCAATGCTTGCTGTAGCCTGTGGAAGAATTATGAATATGAATTATGAAGAAATCAGGCAAGGTTTAAAAAAATTACAATCCACTTCCATGAGAATGGACATAATTGAAGGTAATAAGTTTACTATAATTAATGATTGCTATAATGCAAATCCGGATTCTATGAGGGCTGCTATTGACGTGCTAAAGAATTATGGGGGAAAAAGAAAGATTGCAGTACTCGGTACAATGGGAGAATTAGGAGAGGTAGCCTTTGCATCACATAAGCAAATAGGTGAATATGCGGCTCAAAACAACATAGACTTGCTTGTAACAATAGGAGATTATAATAAAGCCTATGAAGAAGGTTTTAAAGCAGTGGATAATGAACATTTTACAGTTGACCGTTATAAGTACAAGGCTTTTGAAAATTATGATGGTGCAGTAGATTTTCTAGCAAAGGAATATTTACAAAAAGAAGATACAATTTTAGTAAAAGCCTCAAGAGCAGCAAAGTTTGAAAATATAGTAGAAAAACTAAAGAAAAGCAACAGCTAAGAGGAGGTGAATACGCTCTAAGTCTTAGAGCGGTATTTTAATATGAACAAGCTAATTTATTCTGTATTAGTTGCATTTTTTATATCAATTTTAGAGGGACCTATTTTTATACCACTATTACGTAAATTTAAGTTTGGCCAAAGCATTAGAGATGAAGGACCTAAAAGCCATCAAAAAAAATCAGGAACTCCAACTATGGGAGGACTAATATTTATTATATCTTCTTTCATAACTATGGCACTTATAATAAGGAAGCCTAATGATGAGGCTATGATTGCACTTTATGCTTTTGTTGCTTTTGGTATAATAGGAGCTTTAGATGATGGATTAAAAATTATACATAAGAAGAATTTAGGACTAAGAGCCTATCAGAAAATGATTTTACTTTTAGTTGCTTCGGGTGCTTTTGCATATTACGCAGCAAATAATCCTTATATAGGAACAGCTATAATTGTTCCTTTTGCACACAAAACATGGAACTTGGGTGTTTTTTATATACCATTTATAATACTTTATTTTGCAGCTACCACTAACGCTGTAAATTTAACAGATGGTCTTGATGGACTTGCAACCTCTGTTACTCTTTTGGTTATGACATTTTTTGGATTAGTAAGTTTTGCTATGGGACACTATACTCTAGCTATATTCTGTGCGGTGGTTGCGGGTGCATTATTAGGATTTTTGAAATACAATGCATTTCCAGCCCAAGTTTTTATGGGGGATACTGGTTCATTAGCATTAGGTGGAGCAGTAGCGGCAGTTGCTATGATATTAAAATTACCAATATTGGTTATAATAGTAGGTGGAATATATGTGATGGAAACACTATCAGTAATAATCCAAGTTATATCCTTTAAACTTACAGGAAAAAGAGTATTTAAGATGAGTCCTATACATCATCACTTTGAATTGTGCGGATGGCACGAGACTAGAGTTGTATCTGTATTCTGTATAATTACTGTTATACTTTGCTTAGTAGCATTTTTATCACTAACTGTAGGTTTATAGAATAATTAACGAATGTTTGCTGTCAACTATACTGTTGATTTACACAAGTAATTAAGTAGGAGGATGCCAGAATGAGTAAAACCAATAGTAAAATGGGATCAATAGACTTTTTACTATTTTCCACTATAATGCTTTTAGTGGCTATTGGAGTAATTATGGTTTATAGTGCTAGTTCTTACAGTGCATTTTTTAGTTCTGCTACCAATCATGATAGTATGTTTTACTTAAAGAAACAAGGACTTAGCGCTATGTTAGGTGTTATAGCAATGTTTTTTACTATTAAGATTGACTACCATAAAATGAAAAAATACACTAAGATACTAATGATAGCTACAGTAGTACTTCTAGCAGCCGTATTTGCATTTCCAGCAACCAATGGTGCTAGACGATGGATAAGGCTGGGAGGACCCTTCTCATTACAACCTTCAGAAATAGCTAAATATATAGTTGTTATATATATGGCTAAGAGTATAGACAGCAAAGGCGAGAAAATTAAGAGTTTAACTTATGGAGTTATACCCTATCTTATGGTTTCAGGCTTTTATGCGGGAATGGTACTTGCTGAAAAAAATTTAAGTATAGCTACAGTAATAATGATGGTTACGCTTATAGTACTATATGTAGCTGGAGCTAAGACATCTCATATGCTAGGACTTATAGGCTTAGTAGGTTTATGTGGAGTTTTGGGTATAGTTCTTGAACCTTATAGAATGGCTAGATTTACAAGTTTCCTAAATCCTTGGCAAGATCCTAAGGGAGATGGATATCAATTGATACAATCCCTACTTGCTTTAGGGTCAGGTGGAATATGGGGAGTAGGACTCGGTAGATCGAGACAGAAATGTTATTACATACCTGAGCCACATAATGATTTTATATTTTCCATAATTGGGGAAGAGCTAGGGCTTATTGGCTGTACTATAATTGTTATATTGTTTATTGTGTTCATATGGAGAGGAATTATTACAGCTGTAAAGGCAAAAGATACCTATGGTACTTTGCTAGCTACAGGAATAACTTCCGTCATAGCAGTTCAAGCAATTATAAATGTAGCAGTTGTAACTGGTTCAATGCCAGTTACAGGGGTACCTCTTCCATTTATAAGTTATGGAGGGTCTTCACTGATATTTAACCTTATAGCTATGGGGGTGCTCTTAAATATTTCCCGGCAAAAAGAATATAGTTAATTTTTATAATTATAGCATTGCTTTAAGCAATGCTATAATTTATGTAAAAATTTATATAAAAAGTATATAAATTTAATGCATAATTTAATGAAATTAATGCTACAAAATGTTATTATATATATAGCTTATTTAATTTTTATTTACCCTATGAGACAAGGAAGGTTGATACAATGAGCCAGATGTTAGATAAGTCACACAATGAATTAGTAATTCGTAGAAGAAGAAAGCAAAAGGTCAAGAAATTATTTATGTTATTTATTATGTTAGTATCATTACTTATTACTCTTTGTTTAAAGCTTCCTTATTTTAATATAAAAAATATTCAAGTTTCTGGTAATAAGAATATTTCTACAAAAGATATTGTTGCGCTTTCTAATGTGAAATTAGGAAACAATATTTTTTATATTGATTTAAAAGATGGAGTTAATGGCGCTTTGAGCAATCCTTATATTTCAAGTGCAACCATAATTAGAAAGTTTCCATCTACTATTCTTATAAATGTAAAGGAAAGAGAAGCGGTATTCTATAATAATATAGAGAATCAATACTTTGTTGTAGATAAAGATGGGATTGTACTTCAAAAAAGAGATAATATTAAGGACATGAAGCTTATTAAGCTAGATGGATTTGACTATTCAAAATGTGAAGTTGGAAAAGTACTAAAGGATAATGATAAATCGAAAGTTGATGCAGTTGTTGATTTAGGTGAAATTGTTCGTAATAATAAAGTCTCCCAAGGAATAACACTTATAGATGTAAGTAATTCGGTGGATATTAAGGTGTATTATGGACAAATTTGTGTAAAGTTTGGCAACACCGAAGATATAGGGAAAAAATTTAATAAAGTTTTAAATATATTAGAAAGAAAAGAATTACAAGGGGTAAAGGGATACATTGATGTAAGTTTTAATGGTAATCCTGTGTTTTTTATTGAAAAATAGGAGGAAGTAATGCATGCGAAAGGTTAAATCACAGGTAAGTGTAGCAGTAGTTTGTAGTATATTAGGGTTTATGCTTGCATATCAATTTAAAATTTTAATGAAACAAGACAAGACATTTAATTTTACTAATAAAAATAATACTGATGTTACTGTAGAAATAGAGCAATACAAGAAACAAAAACAGCAACTTGAAGAAAAGGTAAATGATCTTCAAGATCAAATTAAAAAATATGAAAGTGCTGCGGCAGGTAAAAGTGATGCTACTAAGGATCTTTTAAAAGAATTAGAGAATACACGAACATTAATGGGACTTACAGATGTTAATGGTCAAGGGATAACAATATATCTCACGCCAGATTCTAAAATTTTTGGAACTGATACAGGTGATAATATAACAGACAAGCATTTAGTTTATCTTGTGAATGAATTGAGATTTGCAGGGGCAGAAGCCATATCTATTAATGATATAAGAGTAGTTTCAAAAACTGGAATAAGAAATGCAGGTAATTACATTTTAATTAATGATGAAAGAATTTCTCCTTCAAATAGAATAGTTATAAAAGCGATAGGAGATAAAAACTTGTTGTACAGTGCTATGAGTTTTCCAGAAGTATTTACAGATTTTAAAGGATTGTGTGATGTTAAATTTGAAAAATCAGACGATATTAGTATTAAAAAGTATAATAAGACCTATAAATTTGAATATGCAAAGCCAGTTAACAAATAAATAGAGGGAGAGGAAAAACATGATAGGATTTATTGGACTTATAATAGGAGTTATTGTAGGAGTTATTTGGAATGTTAATATACCAGATAAACTTTCGCCATATATGTCAGTGGCAATACTAGCTTGTTTGGATTCAGTGTTTGGAGCTATGAAGGGAAGTTTGGCTAAAAACTTTCAACCAGACATATTTATATCAGGATTCTTTGGAAATGCGGTTTTAGCAGCAGGTCTTGCTTATCTAGGTGATAAAATGGGAGTTCCTATTTATCTTGCGGCAGTAATAGTTTTTGGTGGAAGAATATTTGACAATTTTGCTACTATAAGAAGACTGTTAATAGAAAAGGCCAGAGCCCGTCAATGAGGTGAATTAGATGAAAAATCATGAAGCCGAGATATTCGTATTTATAGCATCTATAATCATAGGAATATTAATATCTATGAATATAAGCTTTACAAGAGAAACAGAAATGGTGTTCTTAAGTACAAAGCAATATCAGGATGCGTACAATTATAAAAACAAACTTTACAGTGAGATAACGGATCTCATGGAACAATATGATAGCTATAATGAAAAACTTTCTAAATATAAAAGTAATGAGAAGGATCAAGTTCATATTACTGAAAATATACATGAAGAATTAAATGAAAATAATATTATATTAGGTAAAACTCCTGTACAGGGTCAAGGAATAATAGTGACTTTAAACGATGCAAGTGAAGAAGATATAAATAATGCATATGCCTATGAACGTGAGTTGAGGCTTATACATAATACTGATATTATTCAAGTAATAAATGATTTGAAAAATGCAGGTGCAGAGGCTATTTCGATAAATGGACAGAGGATAATTGATAAAACTGAAATTTATTGTAGTGGGCCATTTATAAGAGCTAATGGGGTGAAAATAGCAGTTCCGTTTATTATTAATGCCATTGGTAACAAAGAGGTTTTGAATAATTATATGTTATCTAACGAAAACTATTTAAAGACATTAATGACAAGAAAAACGAGGATTAGTGTAGAACAAAGTGACGAAATAAATATTCCTGCCTATAGTGGTGAAGAGAAAAATGAATATATAAGGGCGGAAGAGTAGTAATAGGTCTATATTACTCGAAAAAAAATTTAAATTAAATTTAATTTTTTATTAATTTTTTGCAGGAATTTTAGAATTTGTGAAGAATAAGTAACAGTATGAAAAAAAGTGGTATTCAATTTGTCAGTAAAAGGAGACGGTGAAGTTGTCAATTGAGGAAAATGTAATTAATGTTAGGGAAACTATACCTGAGGGAGTTACTTTAATAGCAGTTTCTAAGACAAAACCTGTAGAGGATCTTCAAAGGGTATATGATATGGAGATAAGAGACTTTGGAGAAAATAAGGTTCAGGAGCTTACTGATAAATTTGAAAAGCTTCCTAAGGATATAAGATGGCATTTAATAGGACATTTACAGAAAAATAAAATTAAGTATATAGTAGGAAAAGTATATCTTATTCATTCCTTAGATAGTGTCAAGCTCCTAGAAGAGTTAGAAAAACACTATAAAGCAAAGAATATGACAGCTGAAGTATTAATTCAAATAAATATTGGAAAAGAAGAAAGTAAAACAGGAATCTATGTTGAAGATCTAGAAGTCTTAATAAGTTCCTGTGAAAATTGCAGCAATGTAAAAGTAAGAGGACTTATGGCAATTATTCCTCAAGTTAGTGAAAAAGAATGTGGAGACTATTTTAAACGAATGAAAAATTTATTTGATGATTTAAAAAAGAGAAGCTTTAAGAACATCAGTATGGAGATTTTATCTATGGGTATGACAGGAGATTATAGATTGGCAATAAAAGAAGGCTCTAACATGGTAAGAGTTGGTGAAGGCATATTTGGAAAAAGAAATTATAATAATAAATTAGGAGGTAAGTAAAAATGGCAGGAAAAGTTATAACTAAAATGATGGGATTTCTAGGATTAGAGGATGACCTTGAAGAAGATATAGAGGTTGCAGAAGAAAAGGAAGAAAAAAAGGCCGTTAATGATGTGTCAGAAATAGAACCAGTTTTTTCAAGTTCGAAAAGGCAAAATAAGGTTGTAAGTATACATACTACCATAGCTGCTAAGGTTAAAATAGTTAAACCAACTACCTACGAAGAAGCAGCTGATATATGTGATGAATTGAAAAATAGGAAAATTGTGGTCATAAACACAACTGGTTTAGAGGGAAGAATAGCTCAAAGACTTCTAGATTTCATGGGAGGAGCGAGCTATGCATTAGGTGGAGATTTAGAAGAAGTTGAGAGAGGTATATATATACTATCACCATCTACTGTAGAAGTAAGTAACGATTTAAAAAATGAGCTATCTGGAAAAGGAATTTTTAATTGGAAATAAATAATAATTGGAGGCTGAAATGATATATACTTTGGGAGTTGCATTTTCTTTACTATTTAGAATTATTGAGGCTGCTATATTAGTAGATGTAGTGCTTTCATGGATTATGCCAGGGAAAAGAGGTGGCCTGATAGACTTACTTCATGTTTTTACAGACCCTTTCATGATGCCGGGAAGAAAAATTCAAGAGAAGCTTATGCCAGGTCTTATGATTGACTTTTCTCCGATAATTGCCTTATTAATATTAGATATTTTACGTAAGATAGTATTTACTATATTATAGGGATTATATGGATAAAAAAACTTTTTTGAATAAAATGTCATTTATAGACAGTAAGATAGCTTCCAATATTTTTGATAAAATAATTTTAACGCAAAAGACAGGTAAAACAATTTATTTAGGAGAATTACATACACCAAACGTATATAAAGCTTTAACAAATATGAGCAATGAACTCGGGGTAAAGGTGTATTGTTACGGAATTTTTGAGGATGCGGAGAGGAAAATTATAGCTTTTTCTTATGATGATATATGTTATTATCCATTAGATTTAATAAAGATATCAACTAATTCTAAATTTTCTAAGCTTAAACATAAGGATTACCTTGGAGCGGTAATGGCTCTTGGGATTAAAAGGGAAAAGCTTGGAGATTTAATTTTGAAAAATGATGACTGCTATTTAGCTATTCATAACGAGATAACTGATTACATAAGAATGAATTTAACCAGTGTTGGCAAGTCTGCGTGCACTGTAAAAATTTTAGATATACACAGTAATGAAATTCCTGCGTATGATTTTCAGAATATTATTGTGAATGTTTCTTCTTTCAGAATTGATTGTATAGTTAGTGCATTATGTAATATATCAAGAGGAAATGCTGAAGAGCTAATAAGGAAGGGGAAAGTACTTGTAGATTATTCTGAGGTTATAAAAAAAGATAAGATTTTAAAAGATGATTGTGTAATAACTATAAGAGGATATGGAAAGTTTAAAATTGTAGAAGAAGCAGGATGGACAGGAAGCGGAAGAGTTAAAATTCAAGTAAAAAAATTTATTTGATTTGGGGTGTTTTGAGTGAAAATAACAGCTATGGAGATAACAAATAAAGAATTTAAGAGGAGTATGAGGGGTTACAATGCAGATGAAGTTGATGAATTTTTAGATAAAATAGCCGAAGATTATGAAAATATTTATAGAGAAAATTCAACTTTAAAAGAAAAGCTTTCAAATATAGAGGATAAAATAGATCACTATAATAAGATGGAAAGTACTATACAAAATACTCTTCTTTTAGCACAAAATGCCGCTGAACAAGCTAGAGAGAATGCTAAAAAGGAAAGTGAACTTGTTATAAGGAATGCAAATGATACAGCACAGAGGATAATTGATAAAGCTCATAATGATGTAATTCAAATTAATGATGAATTCGATAGAATAAAGCAAGAGTTTTGTAAATTTAGAACAAAATTTAGAAGTTTCATGGAATCACAGCTTGAAATGTTTGATGATATGGAAAAGGAATTTATAAAAAACTATAATATAGGATATGAATCTGAAGAAAATATTAAGCCAGCTTTAGAGTCAAAAGAAATAGAAATTGTTCATAATGAGAATGATGATAAGCTTATTGAAGAAAATGATACTTTTGCTAATAGTAATGAATTGGAAGAAATTAAAAACTTTTTTGTAAAGGATTAAGAAAATCCCACTCATGATGAGTGAGATTTTTTTAATTTTAAATAAACTGGAATTATATCCCTGCGTATGAGTTAAGTGTCTGTTGTGGGTACCTATAATTGTGGTATAATGTATTAGAAATCAAAATGGAAAATGATGCGTAAGAAATTTATAAAGTATTAAAAGAAAGCATATCAGCAGGAGGTAGTAAAATGAGAATAGGAATTATAGGAGCTATGGATGAGGAATTAGAAATTTTATTAAAGGAAATGGAATCAGAAAAAACAGTGGTAAAAGCTAATATGAGCTTCAAATCAGGAAGATTATATAATAAAGATGTAGTTGTAGTTAGAAGTGGTATTGGCAAGGTAAATTCCGCTATATGTGCTCAGATACTAATAGATGATTTTGATGTGGATAAGATAATTAATGTTGGAATAGCTGGAGGAATAGGAAAAGATGTATATCCAGGAGACATTGTAATTGCAGATAGCTTAGTTCAGCATGATATAGATACTTCGGCATTTGGAGATGAGATAGGTCAAATTCCGAGACTTGATACTTATGATTTTAAATGTGATAAAAATCTAGTAGAAAAAGCTATTTCAGCTTGTGAAAATATTAAAGATATAAAAAATTTTGTGGGAAGAATAGTAACAGGGGATCAATTTATCTGTAATACAGATAAAATAATTTGGCTTAATGAGAAATTTAATGGAATAGCTTGCGAAATGGAAGGTGGAAGTATTGCACAGGTATGTTATTTAAACAATATAGCATTTGTTGTTATAAGATCCATATCTGATAATGGTAATAATGGTGCACATATGGATTATGAGAAATTTAAACCTATTGCTATAAAAAATTCTACTGAAATTTTAAAAAATATGCTTATAAATATATAGGCGGTTTATACAGGTGATTATGAGATGAAAAAACTATTAATAGATCAAAACAATGGAGAATTAATTAAGGTAAAAGTTAAAGATGTAGTTTTTGGTGGTAAAGAAAAGGTAATAATATCTGGACCATGTTCTATTGAGAGTTATGATATTATGATGAGAATAGGAAAAGAACTTAAAGATTTAGGAGTACATATGCTTAGAGGAGGAGCTTTTAAGCCAAGAACATCTCCATATGATTTCCAAGGCTTAAAAGAAGAAGGCTTAAAGATTATAAAATCTGTTAGTGAAGAAATAAACATTCCTATAGTTACGGAAGTAATGGATGCAAGAGATATAGATAATGCTCTTAACTACACTGATATGATACAAGTAGGATCGAGAAATATGTATAACTATACTCTTCTTAAAGAATTAGGGAGAACAAATTCACCAATACTTCTTAAGAGAGGACTTAGTGCTACAATTAGTGAATGGATATGTGCGGCTGAATACATAATGATTGAAGGAAATACTAATGTAGTATTATGTGAAAGAGGTATAAGAACTTTTGAGAGTTATACGAGAAACACTTTAGATTTAAACAGTGTTGCAGTAATAAAACAAAAATATAGAATACCAGTAATTGTAGATCCAAGTCATGGAACAGGTATTAGAGAGCTTGTACCAAGCATGAGTTTAGCTTCAATTACAGCAGGAGCAGATGGGCTGATTATAGAAAGTCACATAAGTCCTGATAATGCTGTGTCTGATGCAAGACAAACAGTGTCTATGAAAAGTCTTGAGAATATTATAGAGGGCGTTAAAAAGTTAGAGCAGGTATTTTAAAGTAAGTACTTAACGAATTCCATATATACAGAATAAATAAAAAATTTCTAGTTAAAATAAGAATAATTGCCAAGTATTAAGTAAAACTATAAATTGAAACTGATATAAATATTTATACTATTTATGTTCTTATTTTAATGTTAAGAAAGGGGTTTCTGTAGTTATGGATAAGGAGAGAATGAATCATTTTAGAAGAAAATTAACAGAAGAAAGAAGCAGGGTATATGGCTTACTTCATCAAATGGAAGAAAATGAGACAATTGATTCTAATTCAGCGATGTCTAGAGAGTTATCTGTATATGATAACCATCCATCAGATACTGCTACTGAACTATTTGATAAAGAAAGAGGCTTAGCCTTTAAGGAAAATGAAATAACTATAATAAAGAAAATAGATGATGCATTAGCATCTATTGATAATGGTACATATGGAAAATGTAAAATGTGTGGAAATAATATAGTAGAAGATAGGTTAGAATTTATTCCATATGCTCAATTTTGTGTAGATTGCCAAAGGCAAGTAAATGATTCTAGACCACTAGAAAAGCACAATAGAGCTCTGGAGGAATATACAATTGATTATCCTTTTGGATACGGATATAATGACTATGACAAAGATGCACAAACGGAATTTGATGCAGAAGATAGTTTACAATCAGTAATGAAATTTGAGCGACTAGAGAATCAGACAGAATGGTATACAGATAGTGATAATAGTTATGTAGATCCAATGGAGAGAATAAGTAATCAGCAATATAAAGAGCAATTGCCGGATTAAGGGTTAGAGGCTAAATTCTAGATAGACACTCACGGCCGACACTTAACTTATGCGACCGGATATATTGACATTCTTCCGGCACAATAAATACTTTTGATAAGTCTAAAACTCAGTATTTAGAAAGTCTAAGGACCATTGATAAACTCGTACCTCAAACATATCAATGGCACTAAGACTTTCTAAAATACTGAGCTAAGACTTATAACAAAAGTATTTAAATGTGCCTTCCAGAATGTCAATATATTCCTGCGTATAAGTTAAGTGTCTGGTGTGGGGTATCTATATGTAGATTTTCTAACCAAATTACTCATACTTAAATAAAGTACTATACTGATAAGTTTATGATTTTGTATGTGTTGTGTATAAGTTGCGCTAGAGTGAGAAAGTTTATGCAGATTATAAGATCTATAAGTCGTAATGGAAGAGTAATGGGGGAATGAGAGTGGAAATTTTTATAATAATTCTAGGACTGATATTAGATAGAATTACTAAGATATGGGCACTTAATGAATTGATTAAAGTTCCTGAGATACCTATAATAAATGGTTTCTTCAGTTTTTCATATCTTGAAAATAGGGGGGCAGCCTTTGGTATACTTCAAAATAAGCTAATATTTTTATCTTTGATTACACTTATTATAATGGGTGGAATTGTATTTTATTTGTTTAAGTACAAACCTACCTCAAAGTTACTTAGAATAAGTTTATCACTTATAGTTTGTGGTGCTATAGGCAATCTTATTGACAGAGTATGGTATAGATATGTAGTAGATTTTATTATGTGGCATTACAAGGACAAATACTATTTCCCCACTTTTAACGTTGCAGATATGTTTGTCGTAATTGGAACTATGCTGCTTGCAATTTATATGATAAAGGAAGAGAATAATGGAAAACAAACAATTTAAAGTGGAGCAAGATGCAGTGAACTTAAGATTGGATTTATTTTTATCAAGACTATTTGAGGATAAATCAAGGTCATATCTTCAAAATCTAATAGAAGAGGGAAATGTGAGGATAAATGGAATAAATAAGAAGAGTAATTATAAACTAAAGCCCAATGATATAGTAGATATTAATATTCCAGAGCCTGTAGCACTTAACATAGAACCTGAGGATATACCATTAGATATTTTATATGAAGATAGCGATGTAATTGTGGTAAATAAGCCTCAAGGAATGGTTGTTCATCCTGCAGCTGGAATATATAATGGAACTTTAGTTAATGCTCTTTTAAATCATTGTGAAGATTTATCTGGTATAAATGGTGTAGCTAGACCAGGCATTGTACATAGGATAGATAAGGATACGTCAGGAATACTTGTCGTTGCCAAAAATGATAATGCACATAACAAGTTGGCAGAACAGTTAAAAGATCATTCAATGACAAGAGTATACATAGCTTTAGTAGAAGGTGTTTTAAAAAAGGAAGAGGGAACTGTAGATGCACCACTTGGGAGACACCCTATAGAAAGAATAAAAATTGCAGTAGTTAAGGATGGAAGAAGGGCCGTAACTCACTACAGAGTTTTAGAAAGATTTAAAAATAGTACACTAGTACAGTGTGTTTTGGAAACAGGAAGAACACATCAAATAAGAGTACATATGGCTCATATAGGACACCCATTAGTTGGAGATCCGGTTTATGGATATAAAAAACAGAGATTTAACTTAGAGGGTCAAATGCTTCACGCTAAAAAGTTGGGTTTTATTCACCCAAGTACGAGAAAATATATAGAGTTTGAAAGTGAATTGCCAGAGTACTTTGTAAAGATAGTAGGCATTTTGAGAAACGAAGTTAAAATAGATAGTAAATGAAATAATAGTTGAAATATGTATTGATATATGATAGTATATTTGTAGCGAATATGTGAAAAATAATTTACATAGTTTTAAAAATTAAATAAGCAGTATCCTTTAAAATGATCCAGTGAGGTCATAAGGCGACGAAAAGTAGTTATAATAGGCATTTTGCGCCCATACTCACTGAGTGTGGGCTTTTATTTTTCTTAACTTTATGGAGGTATTTTATATGGATCCAAAAGCGATAATTCTAGATGAAAAGGGAGTAAAAAGAACTTTAACAAGAGTAGCTCATGAAATAATTGAAAAAAACAAAGGTGTAGAAGATATTGTATTAGTTGGTATAAGGAGAAGAGGATATCCTATAGCCCAAAGAATTTCAGAAACCATAGAAAAAATTGAAGGTATAAAGATTAAGGTAGAGAGTGTAGATATTACTTTATACCGAGATGATTTAAGTAAGTTAGGAGATCAGCCAATAGTTAAAGATGTAGAACTAATGGATGTAGAAGATAAAAAGGTAATATTAGTAGATGATGTAGTTTATACTGGAAGAACAGTTAGAGCTGCTATTGAAGCAGTTATGCATGCGGGAAGACCCAAAATGATTCAACTAGCAGTACTTGTTGATAGAGGTCACAGAGAACTTCCAATTAGAGCAGATTATGTAGGAAAAAACATTCCAACATCTAAAAGTGAAATAGTGTCAGTAGAGGTTGCTGAAATTGATGGAAATGATTCAGTAAAAATCTACGACCTATAAAATAATATAAGTGTTAAACTAAAAAGCAAGAATATTACTTTTAAAATAGTCCAGCGAGGCTAAAAAAGGAGGAAATAAAAATGAAAAATTATGTAGATGTAGAAGAAAGATTACCCATTGCCACTACTATACCTTTAAGTTTACAGCATTTGTTTGCTATGGTAGGTGCTACTATACTTGTTCCGATAATTACAGGAATGAGTCCGTCAATTGCATTGTTCTGTAGTGGAATAGGAACATTACTTTATATTATTTGTACTAAAGCAAAATTGCCAGCATATATAGGTTCATCCTTTGCATTCATAGGACCTATGCTTGTGGCTTCTAAGAATTATGGTCCAGAAGCTATGATTTCAGGTGTTATGGCAGCAGGCATGGTTTACATTATAGTAGCTATGATAATTAAGTTTTGTGGTATAGGTTGGTTGAATAAAGCATTACCACCTGTAGTAGTAGGTTCAATAGTTATAGTTATAGGCCTTGGACTTGCAGGCACAGCGATAAATTGGGCAGGTTTAAATTCAAGCTATATGGATGCATCAATGGTTAGTGTGCCAAGATGGGCATGGATTACAGTTGCAATGGTAACTCTTGGAGTAGGAATACTTGGAAGTATGTATTTTAAGGGATTCTTAGCAGTTATACCAATACTAGTGGCTATGATAACAGGTTATGTAACAGCATTAGCTCTTGGAGTAGTTCCACATTCAGCAATGGAGGCAATAGCAGCTACAAAATTGTTTAGACTTCCACCTTTTATGACACCTAAATTTAACTTAAATGCAATGATGTTAATGGCGCCAGTATCTTTTGTAACACTTGCAGAACATATAGGACATGTATATGTTACAAATAATGTAGTTGGAAGAGATTTTACTAAGGAACCAGGGCTTCATAGATCTATCCTAGGTGATGGAGTAGCTACGATGTTTGCTGGATTCGTAGGGGGGCCTCCAAACACAACTTATGGAGAAAACATAGGTGTTATGGCTATAACTAGAGTTTACAGTGTATGGGTAATTGGTGGAGCTGGTGTAATTGCAATATTACTTTCTTTCATAGGCCCGGTAGCAGCTATTATAGAACATATGCCATTACCAGTTATGGGAGGAGTAAGTATATTACTCTTTGGTATAATAGCATCATCTGGATTTAGAATATTCGTAGAGGATAAAATAGATTTTGGCAAGAAGAAAAACTTAATATTATCTTCAGTTATAATAGTCATAGGAATTGGAGGAGCAGCAGTTAAGTTTAAATTTAACGGTGCAGATGTAGAAATAGCAGGAGTTGCGCTTGCAACTATAGTAGGTATAATTTTAAACTTAATTCTTCCAGATATAAGTGCGACAGAAAAAGATACTACTGTGGAAGACGAATTTGAAGCTAAAGAAAAAGCTGCTAAAGCAATATAAAACTTAATAAAATAAAAAAGTTATAAATTAATGTTAGAAAAATCCCCAAAACTTGATATAATAGTTTTGGGGATTTTATATTATGCAGTAATAATTTGACGATAATTTTATTAAAAAGAGGTATCAATATCTATGAAAAAATCTAAAACTATGATTATAAGTTTAATTTTAGTTTTATTAATTGTAATATTTGTATCCAAGGCTTTGCAGGACTCTTATTTGAAAATAACAAATTCAAAAGTTACAATGGGAAAAAACAAAAGTGTTTCAGTAGTTAAAAATAATGAGGAAAAAAGCCACCAAAAGGAAGAAAACAAAACAAAAATCAGTGAAAATACTCATGTTGCTGAAGCTAAGGAAAAGAAAGTTGTGTTTATAGACCCAGGTCATGCAAATAGGTCTAATTTAGAGAAGGAACCTATTGCGCCTAATTCCTCTAAAATGAAGATAAAAGATGGTGGCGGTGCAGAAGGAGTTGTGAGTAAAACACCAGAATATTTAGTAAATATGAAAGTATCTTTAAAGCTAAAAGCTTTTCTTCAAGAGAAAGGGTATATCGTCAAAATGACAAAAGAAGATAATTCTTTAAGCCTAGGAAATGTTGAAAGAGCGGAAGTTGCAAATAAAGAAAATGCAGCATTGGTTATTAGGATACACGCAGATTCAAATGACAATTCCAGTGTAAAGGGATCATCAATGCTTGTTCCAGCATCCATAAATGAAAATACAAAGTTAATACATGATAAAAGTTCTAATTACGGAAAGATAATATTAGATACTTTAGTTAATGAAGTTGGAATGAAAAACAGAGGAGTAGTGGAAAGAGATGATATGACAGGCTTTAATTGGTCTAAGGTTCCAGTAGTGTTAATTGAGATGGGCTTTCTTTCAAATGAGGAAGAGGATAAATTATTAAATACGGATGATTATCAAAATAAAGTAGCTAAGGCTTTGGCAGATGGAATAGACTTAGCGTTGAAATAATTATAAATGTCTTATTTTATGAAAGGTTGGTAAGATCTAATGAAATTAATATCATGGAATGTCAATGGAATAAGAGCCTGTGTACAAAAAGGGTTCTTAGATTATTTTAAGGAAGTTGATGCAGATATTTTTTGTATTCAGGAAAGTAAAGTCCAAGAAAATCAAATAGATTTACACTTGGAAGGTTACCATCAATACTGGAATTATGCAGAGAAAAAAGGGTATTCAGGTACTGCTATATTTACTAAAATAGAGCCAATTAGCTGTAGTTATGGAATAAATAAAGATGAGCATAATAACGAGGGAAGAGTTATTACGTTAGAGTTCGAGAATTATTATTTTGTAACTGTGTATACTCCTAATTCAAAGGAAAAGTTAGCAAGATTAGACTATAGAATGCAGTGGGAAGATGATTTTAGGGGATATCTAAAAACATTAGACTCTATAAAACCTGTAATTGTGTGTGGAGATTTAAATGTTGCACATAAAGAAATAGATCTAAAAAACCCAAAGAGCAATAGAAAGAATGCAGGATTTTCGGATGAAGAAAGAAATAAATTTACTGAATTTTTAAATTCAGGATTTATAGATACGTACCGCTATTTTTATCCAGATAAAGAAGGGGTGTACTCTTGGTGGTCCTATAGATTTAATGCAAGATCTAATAATGCAGGATGGCGTATAGACTATTTTTGCGTATCAGATAGACTAAAAGACAGACTTGTTAGTGCAGATATTCATTCGGAGGTAATGGGATCAGATCATTGCCCTATTGAATTGGTGATAGAATAGTAATAGGAAGAGGAGCGGATTAAATGGATTATACTTTAATTGCAACATCAACTTTTGGATTGGAATCGGTGGTAGCTAGTGAATTAAGAGAGCTTGGGTACGATGATTTAAAGATAGAAAATGGTAAGGTAACCTTTGAAGGTGATGAGAGGGATATAGTAACCTGTAATATGTGGCTTAGAACGGCGGATAGAGTATTAATAAATATTGCAGAGTTTAAGGCAGAGAGTTTTGAGGAACTGTTTCAAGGGACTCTTGCTGTTGAATGGGGAGATATATTGCCAATAGATGCTTTTATGCATGTAGAAGGAAAGTCTGTTAAGTCTAAGTTGTTTAGTGTGCCTGATTGTCAATCTATAGTGAAAAAGGCTGTAATAGAAGCGATGAAAAGAAAATACAAGACAGATTGGTTTAACGAAAATGGAGCAAGATATAGAATAGAAGTGGGGATTTTAAAAGACATAGTAACTTTAACTTTGGATACTTCAGGTACAGGATTACATAAAAGAGGATATAGGGAAAATGCCGGAGGAGCTCCAATAAAAGAAACTTTAGCAGCAGCATTAGTACTTTTGAGTAAGTGGGAACCGTCAAGGTTACTTGCAGACCCTATGTGTGGTTCTGGAACTATAGCCATTGAAGCTGCTCTTATAGGCAAGAATATAGCACCGGGCTTAAATAGAAACTTTATATCAGAGCAGTGGGAGATAATACCTAAAAATATATGGGAAGAGAGTAGGAAATTTGCAAGGAACGCAGTAAATGATAAAGAATTTAGAATATTAGCTTCTGATATGGATGGAAGAGTTATAAGAACTGCTATGGATAATGCAAAAAAAGCAGGGGTTGAAGATTATATAACTTTTCAAAAAATGCCTATGCAGCAGTTTAGTTCTAAAAAAAGGTATGGATTTATAATTACTAATCCACCTTACGGAGAGAGACTAGGAGAATTGAAAGAAGTAGAAAAGCTATATAAAGACATGGGAGAAGTTTTTGAGAACCTTAGAGACTGGTCTTATTTTGTAATTACAGCACATCCAGATTTCCAAAAGCACTTTGGAAAAGATGCAGATAAGAATAGAAAGCTTTATAATGGAAGAATTAAGTGTTATTACTATCAATATTTTGGAGCTAAGCCTGAAAAGAAATACTATGAATAATTAACTACATGCAAAATAAAGAGGACAGTTGACAGAGGAAAAGCAACAATCACTGTCCTCTGTCCATTGTCTTCTGTTCTCTAAAAATGTTTCACATTTTTTTATTGCACTTGTTCTATATCAGGTTTTTTAGGATCTATATATATTGTCTTATTTGTGTAATATATAACCATACCTGGCTTTGAGCCATTAGGTTTATGGACATTCTTAATTTCTGTGTAATCTACAGCTACTTTAGTCGAATCCTTTGCTTTACTGTAAAAGGCTGCGAGCATTGCTCCCTCTTCTAAGGTTTTATTTGTTATGTTTCCGAAGTTTTTTATTATAACATGGGATCCAGGTATATTTTTCGTATGCATCCATATATCTCGTTTATCAGCAAATTTTAGAGTTAGATAGTCATTTTGAAAATTATTTTTTCCAATATATATTTCGATACCATCACTTGAAACAAATTTCATAGGCTTAGTAGGCTTTATTTTTTTATTGTTTAATTTCTTGAATTTTATATATCCAGTTTCCATCAGTTCTCTTTTAATTTCTTCAATACTTTCATAATCTTCAGCATTTTTTATATTGGTCATAACTGATTGAAGGTAGCTTATCTCTTGATCATTTGCTTCTAGCTGAATCTTTGATGATTCCTCCGTTTTCTTTAATTTAGTATATTTTTTAAAATAATATTGAATATTTTCAGCAGGAGTCTTATTGGGGTCAAGCTTAATATGGATATAATCCCAATTTTCGCTGTAGTAATTTTGTAATTTAGCAGATTCATCTCCTTTGTTTAAACTATATATATTAGCAGTCAAAAGCTCACCATAAATTTTATAGGTGTCTTTACTAGTACATTCCTCTAAATTTTTCTTTAGTATATCAGATTTTTTATAGCATCTTTCTAAGTTTAGATGTACAAGTTTTTGAAGGTCAGAACTTTTGTTATTTAGTCTATCAGATTTATCTTTTTCAAAATAGAAATCTTCAATTAGAACTGATGGAGATTCAAAAGTTTTTTCCAAATACTCATACATATAGGTTAACTTTTTGCAATAAAAATCTTTAACTACTCCATCTGTTGAATATTCAACAAAGTTAAACTCATTGTTTCTAATGCTCTCAAATTTTTTATGGCAAAGGTCATATATATAGTCTAAATTAGCTTCCGAAAGTTCTTTTTCAGAGTTATTAAGATCATAAGTGAGTTCTTTTGAAAATTGAGAGCTTAAGCCAGTAAAAACCTTGGAAAAAAAGTTTTTATCAAATTTGATATTATTTGTTTCAATATATGATTTGAAATCCTCAATATTAAAATCAAATGGACTTAGTTTAGTAGAAACAGGAGGGAAAACATATTTAATTCCTGGATAAACATTTCTAACGGAATTTATTTCTGGAGTAATGTGCTTTATACTATCCATAATTAAATTATCTCGGTCTCTAACTAAGGTTATATTGCTATGTCTTCCCATGATTTCCACTACAAGAGTATAAGTACTATTAAAGCCTAATTCGTCACTGGATTCAAAGTCTAAAAAAACAACTCTATCAGTATCTAACTGTCTTATATTTACAAGTCTGGCCGTATTGAGATATTTACGTAAGACCATGCAAAACATAGGTGGTTGCATTGGATTTGTTTTGCTTGTTTTTGTAAAGTGCATTTTGGGGTAAACAGGACTAGCACTGATTAAAAGTTTGTAGTTTTTTCTTTCATTTTTTATAGATAAAATTATTTCATCCTTTTCAGGTTGATTTACCTTGTCAACTCTACCGTTTAATATGGTATGTTTGAATTCCTCTATTAGGCTGTGTATGAAAATACCGTCAAGTGCCATAGGTATCATCCTTTCTATGTAAGTAAAATTTTTATATAGGCACACACGGCCGACATTTAACTTATACTCCGGGAGATATTTACATTCTTCCGACACCATAAATACTTTTGATAAGTCTAAAGCTCAGTATTTTGAAAGTCTAAGAATCATTTATAAACTCGTACCTCAAACATATAAATGATTCTAAGACTTTCTAAAATACTTTGCTAAGACTTATAACAAAAGTATTTAATGTGTCTTCCAGAATGTAAGTATCTCCCTGCGCATAATTTAAGTGTCTAGTATGGTTCTATATAATAAAGAGTATGGGCATATTATACCATAAAATAGATGTATTCAAGCAGTAATTTCTATATAGGGTTCTCAAACTATGGATATTTTAAAATTAAAATAGAAATGCCCTTTTATTATACAGCTTGTATTTCTAAATGATTAATTATGCAATTAATCTATTGATAATATTTTTATGTAGTAGTAAACTTAATTTAAAGTTTTATTAACTAACTTTTAGAAAGGCGGAGAATTATAGATGAAATTTACAAAAATGCAGGGGACGGGTAATGATTTTATAGTAATTGATGATAGAAATAACAGCTTTTTGAAAAAAGAAAGCGAATTAGCAATAAAACTTTGTGATAGACATTATGGTATTGGCGGAGACGGCATATTAATAGTAAGAAATAGTGAAATTGCTCAAATACAAATGATTATAATTAATATCGATGGTTCATATGCATCAATGTGTGGAAATGGAATAAGATGTTTTGCAAAGTATGTATATGATGAGAAGATTGTAACAGGAGATTGTATAAAAATAGAGACTGGTGATGGTGTAAAAGAGGCGTTTATACATGCAGAAGATAATATTGCAAAAGAAGTTACGATTAATATGGGAACCCCTTCATTTGATACGAAATATATACCAGCAAAATTTAATGAAGAAATAATAAATAAACAAATAAAAGTTAATGAAAGAGAATATAATATAACAACCATGCTAATGGGGGTACCACATACAGTTATATTTGGAGAACTTGAAGATTACAATGTTGAAGAGGGAAGAGCAATAGAAAAATATAATAAATTTCCTAAAGGAACAAATGTAAACTTTTGCGAAGTTATAAACAATAGTAAAGTAAGGGTTAAAACTTGGGAAAGAGGTGCAGGACCTACTTTAGCTTGTGGAACAGGAAGCTGTGCTTCAGTAATAGCTTCCAACAAACTAGGTTTTACAGGTAAAAATGTAGAAGTTCAAGTACCAGGGGGAAAACTTTTTATAGAAATAAAAGAAAATGGAGTTTTCATGACAGGACCTGCAGAAGTTTCATTTAAAGGGGAATATGAAATCTAAATGAAAGTATCTAATAAAATTTCATCTTTTTTCATAGTTTCTTTTATTATTTTAAGTTTAACAGCATGCAGTTGCAATGAAGAAACACTAGAAGAAGTAAATAATTTACCGCATTATTCTCAAATTACCGCTTTAGAGAGCAACAAAGAAAATTCAGATGTTTATAAAATTGAGAATAAGGGATTATATAAAATAGGAACAATAGAGAATCTGCTCGATTTATCGTATAATAACAAAAATGCTGTTTATGTTTATCTACAAAACATTTCAAAAGGAAAAAATTTTAACAACAATAAGATTGTAGTAATTAAAGATAAAAGAAAAAAAGAACTAAAAGACTTTTATGCTGCTTTAGATTTTAAACTTAATCCATCAGGAGATAAACTTGCATTTAGGAGCTTTAAGGAAGATTCTAGAGAAAGTGCTGAGGGTATGAGGATATATGATATTAAAAAAAATAAGTATATAAGATTAAAGTCTAATGTACTTGTTTCTGGAAACCTATATGGATGGATAAATGATAATAAAATAATTTATTACGGGAGTATAGAAGGGAAAAAAAACTCAGATAAAATATATTCTTATGATTTCAATACTAATAAAGAAGAAGTTTATCTTGGTGATATAAATGGTTATTGTACCTATTTTGTTCCAATAGGGAATAATATTTTGTTCTTGGCAAAGGAAGGAGATAGTCAATCATTATATTATTTTGATGCTGAAAAAAGTACAGTTAAAAGTATAACCAATAATATATATGGAGTTAGTAAATCAGTAGCAAGCTATAAAAATGGCGAGATTTTTTTTATTGGAAGTGAGGATGAAAAGCAGTTAGCTTTATATAAATTTTCATCCCAAAGTTTTGAATTAGAAAGAATTACTTATGACTTTCCAAAAGAATTAGATGAAATGTCTGGAATAGCTATAGATGATCAGGGAAATGTTTATTTTGGTGGTACAGATGTTCCAGAGCAAGATGAAAAAGTAGATGTATATATGTATGATAACAAAGAAAGATCTATTAACCTTATATCTACTCATGAGGGAAAGTATAGCGTATATAATTCAGAATAAGTAAGAGATAAGTACTTTAATCACATAAGATCTATCTAGATTTAGATGGATTTTATGTGATTTTAATTTTTTGATTTGTTTACGAATTGAAATAGTGGACATAATTCTAATATAAGATTGATGGGAGGTAAAAGTGTAATCATATGAATAAAGATATGCCAATTATAGATTTAGAAAATACTCAAATTGATAATAAAGTAGTACAAAAGATACCAGAAAAAATAGCAAATGATAACTGTCTGATAGCATTTAAAGAATTTAATGATTATACCTATATAGCAGTTGAGAGGAGTCCTAATGTATCTTTAGAAGAAGAATTAAGATTTATAATTGGAAAAAACATAAGGTTTTTTTATGCACATAAAGCACAAATAGTGAATTGTATTAATAGTTATTATTGCAAGTACAGCGTAGAAAGTGCTATTAAGAACATTGAAACTCAAAATACAGATAATTTTAGCCAGCAGTATTCAAAAATTCTTAATGAAGAAAAATTAAAAGAAGCTCCTGTGGTTAAAATTGTAAACTCAATACTAAATGGTGCTATACATCAAAATGCCAGCGATATTCATCTTGAACCATTTGAAGATGAAACTTTAGTGAGATTTAGAGTAGATGGTATAATGAGCTACTTTATGTCAGTACCTCACAATATATATTCACTAGTATGCACTAGATTCAAAATAATGGCTTTAATGGACATATCAGAAAGAAGAATACCACAAGATGGAAAAATAAAATATGCATATGAAAATATTGAATACGATTTAAGAGTATCAACACTTCCTACAGTATATGGCGAAAAAATCGTCATAAGAATTTTATATAAGTCTATTGAAATGAAACTTTTAGATACACTAGGATTTGGTGAAAAAGCTGTGAAATCAATAAAATCAATGTTAGAGAATAGGTATGGAATTATACTTGTAACAGGGCCAACTGGCAGTGGAAAAACTACCACTTTATATTCTATGTTAAATTCATTAAATAAAAAAGAAAAGAATATAACAAGTATAGAAGATCCTGTGGAGTATAGTGTTAAAAATGTAAACCAGGTCAATGTAAACTCAAAAATAGGTTTTAGTTTTGCAGAAGGCTTAAGAAGCATATTAAGACAAGATCCAGATGTAATAATGTTAGGAGAAATAAGAGATGAAGAGACAGCACAAATTGCTATTAGAGCTGCAATAACAGGGCATTTAGTTATTAGTACTTTACATACTAATGATGCAGCAGAATCTATACTAAGACTTGAAGACATGGGAATACCAGATTATTTCTTGGAAGAAGCTTTAAAATGCATCATATCTCAAAGACTAGTTAGAAGAATATGTCCTTATTGCAAAAAGCCATATTATGCATCTAATAGTGAAAGTAAAAGTTTAAATTTGCCGATGAATTATAATTTGTATAAGGGTACGGGGTGCTGGCAATGTAACTATACTGGATATAAAGGAAGGATAGTAGTGTATGAAATTATGGATCTTAATAGACTAAAAAATATCAATATTAAATCTCAAAAGTCCATAGAGGACATTAGAAAAGTCAATATGGATAAAGGCATGGTTTCTATGAAAGATCACTGTACTGAACTTGTGAAAAATGGAGTTACTACTTATGAAGAATTTATGAGAATAAATTTGTAAAAAAATGCAAAAAAGTAAAACAATTAAATATAAGAACTATTTAGAAATGCTTTAAAATATTCTTCCATTTTGAGCTATATATTTATGTAAGCAAATCAGCTTTCTAGTGCTATTTTTTACAGCATATTAATTAAGAAGGGGAATTAGTATATGTTTAGTTATAAAGCAGTAAATATTAATGGGAACAAAATTAAAGGAGAATTTGAAGGCGAAAATATATTAGAACTTAGAGCTGTTTTAAAAGATAGCGGATATTATCTTTTGGACTTTAAAAATAAAAATGGAGTTCTTAAAAATATACTTAAAAGAAGAGTAGGACTTAAGGATATAAGTTTTTTATGTAATGCTTTAGGCAATATTCTAAGTTCTGGTATAACAATATCGCAAGCATTAAATGTTATTGCATCTCAATGCAATAACAAAATATTAAAACAAAGTTTATATAATATCGAGAGGAATGTTTCAAAAGGTGAAAGCATACATAAAAGTCTAAAAAATAACTTGAAAATATATCCTTTATTTATGGCAGAAATGGTTAAGGCTGGTGAAGAGGTTGGAAAACTAGATAAAGTATTGACTGATTTATCAGTATACTATGACGAGCAAAATAAGATACTTACAAAGATTAAATCTGCAATTGCTTATCCTTTAATTGTGTTAACTAGTTCTATTTTTATAATAATGTTTCTGATGATTAAAATAGTACCTCAATTCACAGACACCATAAGATCCATGGGAGGAAAAATTCCACTTCTAACCCAGACTACTCTAAATTTTTGTAATTTTATTAGAAACAATTTTTGTGTAATAAACATGTGTGTAATTTTAAGCATTATAATTCTATATAAGTATTTTAAGACTAATAAAGGAAAAATTTTTATTGATAAAATCAAGCTTAAGATTCCGTGCTATAGAACAATGTATAATTATCTTGTGTTGTCTAAACTATCTAGAGCATTATCCATGCTTATATCGTCAGGTTCTAATATAATAAGGGCATTAGAAATATCTTTAAGCATTATCAATAATAAGATTATAGAAAATAAAATTAGAAACTGTATAGAGGATATTAAAAAAGGTGAGTGTATATATTATGCTTTTAAAAAACATGATATAGGAAATGAAATGTTTTTAGCGATGATCAAAACTGGTGAAGAGGTCGGAAGGCTTGATACTATGTTGTTAAGAACGGCAACAATATTCGAAAACGAATTTAAAGAACGTTTAAAAATGCTGTTAAGTTTAATGGAACCTTCAATTATTATAATTCTGGCTTTCTTTATAGGAATATTTATAATATCAGCCATTATACCGATTATAACCATAATGGATTCCATTGCATAAAATTTTTGTGTTAGGAGAGAGGTTAATGAATAAAAAAAATATATATTCAAAGAAAAAAGGTTTTACTCTAATAGAACTTATGTTAGTTGTATCTATCATATTAGTTTTAATGGGGTTCCTAATTCCGAAGTTTTCATCTTACGAGGAGAAGGCTAAAATTACAAAGGCTGTGAGTACAGCTAAGCAAATTCAAACAGCAGCTATGGCAAGTTATGGAGATAATGAAGGTACATTTAATTCTACTGATGTAAAATCAAATGTAGAATCGCTTACTTCTGCAGAAAGTGTAAATGTTGAAAATTTATTAAATGATGGTCAAAGCATAGATGTAACATATCAAAGTGATGGAAAAGACTGTAAGGTAACTATTAATGCTGAGCAGAATTCTTTTACAGTAAATTATGGAGATGAAACAGTATACCCTAAGAATATAACTAAGAAGTAAAGATAAATAAAAAAATTATATAGAATAAAAATAAGGATTTTAAATGTTAAAGGAAGGTTTAATGAAATTTAGAAACAGAAATAAAGGATTCACAATTATAGAGTTAATGATGGTAATAGGGATAGCATCTATATTATTTAGCATAAGTTTAATAAATTTGGGGGGGTATAATAAGCTGCAAGACAAAATAGACATTGATGTTTTCAGTAATTCCTTAATTAATTTGGTTAACAGCTCAAAAGAATACTGTAGAGATGAAAATATAGGTGGTTATTTATATTTTGATACTGAAAAAAATGCAGTGTGCTTAAATTGTGGACTGCAGGAAGTTTACAGGCTGGAACTTCCAGATAAGTTTAAGTTAAATATAGTAAGACCGGGAAATAAAATAAAAATAGATAATAGAGGGATAACAGAAGATGCATGTACCATTCAATATAAAGACAGGGAAGAAAAAATGCACTGCATTACTATGTGCGTTGGAACAGCTTTTTTGGAATTTAAGTATTAAAAAAGGATACTCTTTAATAGAAGTTATGTGCAGTATCACGATATTTTCTACATTATTTATAACAGTATTATCAATACAAATTAATAACTTAAAGATTAAAAGCATTAACAATGAAATATATAATTATTCTGTATTTTTGGAAGCTGCAAAGAACAATATAATGTATAACTGTTCATATGATGAAATACAAAAGCTTGATTTTGAAAAAAAATACTATATTTCAAAAGAAAATCTTCAAATTGATAAAATTAAGGACAAAGGAATTCAAAATTTGTTCGTTACAGAGAAGCCTTTAAATGGGGCTTATTTAGTGATTAATATAGAAGAAGGAAAAGTAATGAAATTAAACTTAAAATTATATGAAAAAATTAGAAAGGGTACAAAGGTTATAGAATGTGAATTTTATAAGGGGAAATATCATAGGACGAAAAATTAATAAAAAAGGATTTACTTTAATTGAATTGATGATAGTTTCGGCGCTGATAGGAGTAATTACTTCAGCTCAGATAATTATTATCTCAAAATACATGAAGATGCATAGAACAGAAATAATAGAAAGCAGAGAAGCTTTTTATGTAAATGAAGCTTTTATAATAATTGAAGCTCAAATAAGTAGTGCGAAATATGTAAAAATAGATAATAACCAAATTGTTTTAAAAAGATATTATGGAGTGGAACATGATTATATAAGAGAAGATAAGGATTCAGATATCATAATATCCTATGGCGCAGTATATTCATCTACAACTAATAATATTTTAAAAAGAGTGAAAGATTTTAAAGTTGAAGGGAAAGGTGATTTAGCTTATATAACCATAGAAACAAAGAGAGGAAAAGTATATAAAAGATGTTTAGCATTAGAAAGAAAAAGAGTGAGAGGGGATTTATATTAATATATGTGTTTTTTATATGCAGCTTATGTTTTATTATAGTTTTGGGATTTTATAAGATGGAGGTTTTGATAAGAAACAACAATTTAAAAATGGAAAAAAGTTTAGTAAAAGTAGACAAATTACAAAAGACAAGAGAATATCTTCTTACAGAATTAGATGATAACATATACAAGAATGTTTCAGTGATAGATGAAAATTCGGTAAAAGAATATTTTGTTTCGATGTCAAAGCTTGATGAGAAGTATGAGGACAGTTACATAGAGTATATAAAAAATAATAATTGTTTTTTGATACAATATTATATCAATCATAAGTTTTATAAAGGAGAGCTGTATGAGTACAAAATTGCCAATGGACTGATATATTATGGATGCATTGACTATTCTTTTGAAAAAGGAGGAATAAATTAATGAGAAAAACAGTATTACTTCAAGTGTGTGATGATGGTTTAAGATATAAAGAAGTATTAGGAAAGGGCTTTATAGTGAGAGTAACGAATATGAATAAATATGAAAAATCTGATATCAAGATTAATGATATTAGACAACTTAAAGTGAATTTTAAAAAGAAAAATCTGTTTATAATTCTGGACGGAGAAGAATTGTATATAAAAATTATGATCCTTCCCAAATTGAAGAAAGAAAAAATTTATGAAATTATTAGATCGGAACTAGAATACCGTTTTAAAAATATAGATAATATTATGTTTACATATCAAATTATTAAAGATAATGGTTCGAATCTAGAGGCTATAGTACTTTGCTTAAATTGGAGTAGAATGGATTTAGTAGAAGACTGTGTGAAGAGAGGAGCTAAATTGAAGGGAATATATCCAATACAGTTTTGTATTTTAGATAATTATAAAAGAATAATTAAAGAGAAGAAATATATTTTTACTTTTTTATATAAAGGTATATTGTACTTTTTAGCATGTTCAGATAATAAAATTATTGCTAATAGTGTTGTAAAACCATTTATAGAAAAGAACTTTATGAACGAATTAGACAAGTTTCGGACTAAATGTAATGTTTTGGAAGTGTTTAAAGATTTGCCTAAAATAGTATTACTTAACCTTTCTAGTGAAGGTTTAATTAAGAATATAAAAAAGCTTTATAAATGTTATGATTTGGGCAATATTTGTGAAGATGAAATACAATTTGTATAGTTTTTAACTCAAAAGAGGTAATTTAGATGGAAAAGATATATTTTTTGCCACAATGGTATTTGGAAGGCAAAAAGAATAAAAAAAGAAAAATAATGAGAAGTATAGCTGTATTACTTATTATATTAGATCTAATTCTTTTAGAATTTCTAGTTATAAGTATAAATAAAAATGAGATCTTAGAAGGAGAATTTAATGAAAGAGTTATAGCTAGAGAAAGCAAAAATGTTGGGAAAAGTAAAGAGCCTATTAAGAATAGTAAAACGTTAGATACATTTTTAACTTTTAATAAAAGCTTACATGAAGAATTGAATTTTGAAAACTTATATATAGAAGGAAAAAGAATAGAATTAGAATTTTATCCAGATAATTTAAACTATATAAACCTAATAAAAGAAATAGAAGCCAAAGATGAATTTATAATAAAACAGTTATCAAATTTAGGTGATCAATCTGATAATAAATCAAAAATTATAATGGAATTAAAATGAAAGGAGATTAAATGTCAAAAGATAAAGTTTATAAAATCATAATAATATTAAGTTTATCACTATGCGTATTTCTAATTGTGAAAAGTTACAATATTACACAGAAAATAATTAATAATAGAGTGAAATTGACCTCAATAGAAAAGGTAAATAATAAAAACGATAGAATGAAAAAATTAAATTTTTACAATGTCATAGAAGAGTTAGGTTCAAAACAAAAAGTTAAAATAAATAATTTGGTTAGTAAAGATAGCGATAAAGAAATATCAACACAAATTAATGTTTATGGTGATATTTCTACAGTTAGAGATATATTAGAAGATATAAAAAAGAAAAATAATTATCAGTCTGTAGATAATATAAAGATAAGTAGAGATAAAAATAGAGATATAAGTGCAGATATAAATATGGAATTTATAAAAAATAATTGATATAGTGTTTGAAAAGAATAGATTTAGTAATGCTAAAAAGTTGTTTTAAATATAGCAATAGTATTTGCAAATAATCACAAGTTTTGATAAAATAACATTGTTCAAATACAAACAAATCTATTCTGCATTATTGAGGCACAAAAAAGAAAAAATATAGTTTTATAAAGAATAATTGTTACAAAAATTGGAGAAAGTAATAGTGAATACTTATGCTATATGAATTTGGGGGTAATACAAAGTGTTTAGAGAAAGAATAGAAAAATTAAGGAATGCGATGAAGAATAAAGGATTAGACGCAGTTCTCTTAGTTGGGGATTACAACAGAAATTATTTAAGTGGATTTACCGGTAATGAAAGTTTTTCAGTCTTAACATTAGATAAAGCTTTTTTTATTACTGATTCAAGATTTACTGAGCAAGCAACGCAACAGGTTAAAGATTATGAGATATTGGAATACAGTAAAAACACTACTTTTGCTGATTATTTATCAGACTTAATAAATAAAAATAATATAAAAAAACTTGGATTTGAAGAAAATATACTTTCCTATAGTACATACAGTCTTTATAAAAGTAAACTTAATTGTGATTTAGTTCCTATGGAAGGTATTGTTGAAGAAATAAGAGTTATAAAGGATGAAAGTGAATTAGTATATATGAGAAAAGCAGCAGAAATTGCAGACAAAGCTTTTGATCATATGCTAAAATTTATAAAATCTGGTATGACAGAAAGAGAAGTAGGTCTTGAACTAGAATTTTATATGAAAAAGTTGGGAGCTTCGGCGCTTTCCTTTCCTTCTATAGTAGCATCTGGGGTTAGATCATCATTACCGCATGGAGAGGCTACTGATAAAATTATTAACGAAGGAGAATTCTTAACATTAGATTATGGATGCGTTTATGAGGGATACTGCTCGGATATGACAAGAACAGTGGTTATAGGGAAACCATCGGAAAAAATGGTTCAGATATATAACGTAGTACTAGAAGCTCAGGAAAAGGCCTTGAAAGGTTTTAAACCAGGAGTTTCTGCAATTGAGGTTGACAAAATAGCAAGAGATCATATAAAATTAAAAGGTTATGGAGATTATTTTGGTCACAGTTTAGGTCATGGCGTAGGTAGAGAAATTCATGAATCACCAATAATTGGATATAAAAATGATAAGGAATTAAAAGCTGGAATGGTTGTTACAGATGAACCGGGAATCTATATACCAGACTTTGGAGGAGTAAGAATAGAAGATATATTGTTAATAAAAGAAGACGGAATAGAAATATTTTCAAAGTCACCTAAAAATCTGATATGTATAGAATAGTATATATAATTACCTGTAAAAGGTCATAATATAATAAATGAAAATAAAGTTTTGGAGGGATACATAAATGATATCAGCAGGAGAAATAAGAAAAGGAACTACTTTTGAACAAGATGGACAAGTGTATACTGTAATAGAGTTTCTTCATGTTAAACCAGGTAAAGGAGCTGCTTTCGTTAGAACAAAGCTTAGAAATGTTATAACTGGAGGAGTTACAGATACAACTTTTAACCCAACAGCAAAACTTCAAGAGGCTGTTATAGAAAGAAAAGAAATGCAGTATTTATATTCAGATGGTGAATTATACTACTTCATGGATCAAGAAACTTTTGAACAAATTCCTTTGAATTATGAAAAAGTTGAAGGCGCTATAAAATTCTTAAAGGAAAATATGTTTGCTGTAATAAAATTCTTTAAAGGTGAAGCATTCTCAGTAGAAGCTCCAAACTTTGTAGAATTAATGATAACTCAAACAGACCCAGGAGTTAAAGGAAATACTGCAACAAATGTTCTAAAACCAGCTACACTCGAAACTGGAGCGGTTGTAGGAGTTCCTATATTTGTAAATGAAGGCGAAATTATAAGAGTAGACACAAGAACTGGAGAATATATGGAAAGAGTTTAAGGAATACTATTATGGCAAAATAAAGTTAAGGATGTGATTAAATGAATTCTATTATGTCAAAGGTCTCCTATCTTAGTGGGTTAGTTGATGGATTAGACGTGGATAAAAACACTAAAGAAGGGAGAATATTAACTGAGATTGTTAATGTACTTAAGGATATGGCGGTAGAAATATCAGACATATCAGAATCCCAGAAAATAGTTCAAGAATACATAGATGCCATAGATGAAGATTTAGCAGAACTTCAAGAAGATTTTTATGATGAAGATTATGAGTTTTATGAAGATGAAGACGACAACTTTATTCAAATTGAATGTGCTGCCTGTGGAGATAGTGTGTATATTGATAAAGATATAATAGCAAAGGGAGAAGAAATTACATGTCCTAATTGCCATAAAAAAATAGCAACTAAAAACTATTGCTGTGAATAAATTTTTAAATATGTATTATGAATACCACATAAATGAGAATACTCATTTATGTGGTATTTTTTTATGTATTATTAAATATAATTTTAGAGATAGAATTTACAAAGCTAATATTTTAAGTATTTAATAAATTTTAAATTTATGTGGAATAATTTAGGACTAATGAAAATAGAAATTAATATAAAGGAAGGAGATGAGAAAAATAGATACAAAAGAAATTTTAAACATTCTATCACCTAATATTAAAGATGCTCTTGGAGATTTGGCATACTCTAATGGGCTTCAGGAGATAAGGATAAGAATAGACAAGCCTTTGATCTTTGAAGTTGGCAATAGAGAAATAATCAATAAATATATACCAAAAACAGAAGAATTAAAAAGTATAATTCAAAAAATGAGCAATTATTCCATTTATGCCTTTGATGATGAATTAAAGCAAGGGTATATAACCATTAAAGGAGGACATAGAGTAGGAGTATGTGGAAAATGTGTTATAGAAAAAAATGAGGTCAAGACTATAAAAAATATAGCATCTATAAATATTAGAATATGTAGAGAAGTTAAAGGATGTTCAGATTCTGTAATGAAATTTATTTTGGAAAATAATGAAGTAATAAATACCATAATAATCTCCCCGCCAAAGTGTGGAAAGACTACCCTGATAAGAGATATAGCAAGAAATATATCAGATGGAGTGGACAAGACATTTTTTAAAGGGAAAAAGGTATGCGTAATTGACGAGAGAAGTGAGTTAGGAGCATGTTTTAATGGAGTACCCCAGCTTAATCTCGGAATCAGGACAGATATCTTAGATGGCTGTCCTAAAAGTGAAGGTATAATGATGGCTATAAGAAGTATGTCGCCAGATGTTGTTGTATGTGATGAAATAGGTACTTATAAAGACATGGAGAGTATTTTGACTGCATTGAATTGTGGTGTAAGTCTAATTACTACTATTCATGGATATTCAGTTGATGATTTATATAGCAGACCAGTATTTAGAGACATTGTTGAAAATAATGTTTTTAAAAGAGCCATTATTTTAAGCAGTAAAAATGGTGCAGGAACTATAGAGAATATATATGATTTTAGAACTAAATCAATTATATGGAGGGGGTAATATGATAAAACTTTTAGGAGCTTTATTGATTCTTGGAGCCTCCACAGGAATTGGATTTATTTACTCAAATAAGTTTAAAAAAAGGACAAGGCAGTTAATAGAACTTCAAAGGTGCATTTATCAACTACAAAATGAAATTGTTTATACCCACACCACTTTACCAGAGGCTATTGAAAGTATGGCGAGAAAAAGTATATATCCATTAAAGCAAATATTTGAAGAGGTATCACAATTATTATTCAAAAATGAAGTAGACACTGTTTATGAAGCGTTTTGCTATGTGCTAGATCAGAAAAAGGAAATGCTAAATTTAAAACCAGATGATGTTAGTGTACTTTTAGATCTTGCTAAAACATTAGGAGAGTCTGATATAGAAGGTCAAAAAAAGATGTTTTATATCACTTTAGAAAGTTTAAAAAAGTCTATAAAGGATTCAGAAATTCTGATGCACAAAAATATAAAAATGTATAGATATCTTGGATTTTCAATAGGTGCCATGATGGTTATAATACTGGTTTAAGATAACTATATCGTATGTGAAAAAGGGGGTACTTAAAATGTTAGATATTAGTTTAATATTTAAAATTGCTGGTGTAGGTATAATTGTAATAATTATAAATAAAGTATTAGAAGCTAGTGGAAAAGGAGATTATGCTGTAGTGACAAATTTAGCAGGTATACTGATAGTATTAATGATGGTAATAAATTTGGTAAATAAGCTATTTACTTCAGTAAGAACAATGTTTCAACTTTAGGGGGTTAAAGTCCCAAATAGACTTTAACGGGTAATTTTGCTAGTGAGAGCAAGCAAAACCACCCAGTGTTCAAACTGAAAGGAGGAAGCTATGGAAATAATCAAAATAGTTGCTTTTGCTTTTGTTGCTTTATTCATTGTACTGCTTTTTAAGGAACGAAGAGATGATATTGCGATATATGTAAGTATAGTTGCAGGCGTTATAATATTTTTATTTATGATAACGAAAATTACTGCAGTGCTTCAATTTCTTCAACAGCTAGCTGCTAAAGCTAATATAGACTTTATCTATTTAACTACTGTTTTTAAAATACTAGCAATTGCCTACTTAGCATCCTTTTGTGGTGAAATATGCAGAGACGCTGGACAGGGAAGTTTGGGTGCTAAGGTAGAATTTGCAGGAAAGATATTCATTTTGGTTTTGGCCATTCCTATACTCATGGCTGTGTTACAGTCAATTCTAAAGATTATGTAGGTGTTAACTATGAGAAAAATTATATTAATTTTACTGATGATTTTTGTAACCTCTACAAATGTTAAGGCATTAGAGGCAAACAATATTCCAATAAATAGTCAGGACAAAATTGAAACAGAGCAAATAGAAAGATTTTATGACTATATATCAAATATGAAAACTAAATATGAATTGTTGAAAGATTTAGATGTAAAAACTTATGTACAGGGTTTTATTAAAAGTGGAGATGGAAAGGTATCTACAAAGAAGATTGTTAATGCTTTAGGGTTATATATAGTTAAAGAAGTCGCTGCGTCATTAAAATTACTAGCATTGTTAGTTGTAATAGCTCTTATATGTTCTCTGCTTACTAACTTGCAGAAAGCTTTTAGTGGAGAAGGATTATCGAACATAGCTTATTTTGCTTGTTATTCATTGCTCATTATAATAATGGCTAGAAGTTTTTATATAGGAGTTGATACTGCAAGGTCAACAATGAAAGATATGACGGATTTTATGACGGCCATTATTCCAATTCTTATAATGCTTATAGCAAGTGTGGGAGGATTTGTTGAAGCGGCACTTATGGATCCAGTTATTATAGGAGCAATAACGATAAGTGGAAAAATATTCATGGATATAATAATACCAATAATATGTATGACTTTTGTATTGCAGTTTGTTAACAATATGTCTGAGGAGTATAAAATCGATAAACTAACAAAGCTTTTAAATCAGGTAGCCATGTGGGGACAAGGAATAGTAATTACAATATTTATAGGAATAATTACAATAAGAGGAATTTCATCTAAAACTATTGATGAAGTTACGGCTAAAACAGCTAAGTTTGCAGTGGACAACTTTGTTCCTATAGTTGGTAAGAGTCTTTCAGATGCTATATCTACAGTAGCAGGTTACTCAATTTTACTTAAAAATGCATTAAGCAGTTTGGGGCTTGTAGTACTTATTGCTATAGTGTTGTTTCCTATAATTAAATTGCTTATTATGTCACTTTTATACAAGCTTACAGCAGCTTTGATAGAACCTATTAGTGACAGTAGGCTAGTAAATTGTATAAGTTCAGCTGGTGATTCCTTAGTTCTTGTAACAGCTTGTCTTATAAGCGTATCAGTTATGTTTTTTATAATGGTTGCTATAATTGCTTCAGCTGGAAAAGTAATGATTGGAGGATAAAAAAAACATATGAAGGAAGGTGATAAACTTTGTTACAGGCTTTAAGAGAATGGCTTATAGGCATTTGTACTACTATATTTTTTATAACAGCTGTAGAGATTATTCTACCGGATAATAGTTTGAAAAAATATGCAAAGTTTGTATTAGGATTAATTCTTATTACTATATTCATCAATCCATTAATAAAAATTTTTGATAGAAAGTTTGATATAAACACATATACAAGCAATGCTATAAAATCTTTTGATATGAAAAAGACGGAAGAGGATTTTCAAAAATATAAAGAAAAGAATATAAACAATACTTTGGAAGTGTTTAAACTTAACCTTCAGAGTAGCTGTGAAAAAAAGTTAAAAGAAAAGTATCCTGAAAGTAATTATAAGGTACAGGTAGATGCAGCTTATGATAATAAAAATGACAATATTTTCATAAAGGATATGAAGGTTGGAGTAAAGGATGGAAATATAGAAAAAATTAAAAAAATAACAATAGGCTCCGATAGTAAAACAGTTGATAATTCAGCAAATGAGCTTAACACTGAAAGAGGTCAGAATATTAAAAAATACTTAGGTGATGAACTTAATATTTCAAAAGATGTAATACAAGTGTATAAGATGTAAGCTTGATTAACTAGTGTTTAATTAAAAGATAAAAAGGAGAGAATCATATGGATTTTAAAAAATTTATTGAAAAACTAAATAAAGGTAGTGAAAAAAACTCTTCAGATAAGAAAAATGTAGCTAACTTGCTTATAGTGCTTTTAGTAGGAGTTCTAATGATTTTAACTGTCAGCTTTTTTAAAACATCAAACACCATGGGTAGTCAAGTTTTAGGAAATGGGGATAATAAAAACTCAAATAAATCAAGCAAGGGCGATCAACAAGTGAGTGATGACAAAACTTCACAAGAATATGAAACTACAATTCAACAAAAGTTAAAGGACACTTTAGAGAAAATTGATGGAGTTGGTAAAACTGAAGTTATGGTTAGTTTTGAAAGTGGAGAAGAGCAGATACCTGCAGTAAACATAAATGATTCAACTAGTAACACAGAAGAAAAAGATACCGAGGGAGGAACAAGAAACACTACTCAAAAAAACAATGGTAGCACTGTTGTTATAACTAATGAAGGTGATACGTCTAAGCCACTTATAGTCAAAACATATAAACCAAAAGTTTCGGGAGTTTGTGTTGTAGCTGAAGGAGCCGGTAACAAAGTTACTGAACTTAGAATTACAAAAGCTGTAACAGATTTATTCAATATACCAGAAAATAAAGTTAATGTTTATCCTATGAAAAAATAGTATATAAATTCTTTTTAAAGCATATAATTTGTTAGAAAGGTTGATAGGGGGAATAAAAATGAATAAAAAGCAAGGTATAATTATTGCAACACTTTTAGTTCTTATTGTCTGTGCAGGAGTGCTAGCTACAAAGTTGAATAACCCATTATATGTAAATGGAGATGATAGTGGTAGTGGAAAGAGCAGTGCAGTATCTTTTAACAACAGTAGCCAGAAAAACAACAAAACATCATCATTCTTCGAAGAAACTAGATTAGATAGAGATCAGAAAAACGCTCAAACTTTACAAACATTAAAGAATTTTATCGACGATAAAAATGTATCTAAGGAGAATAGGGATGAAGCATCTAAGAAGTACACTGATTTGGCAATGAATACAAATTATGAATCAAAGATTGAAACTACTTTGAAGAGCAAGGGCTATGAAGATGTAATTTGCTCCATAGAAGATAGCAAGGCAAGGGTTATAGTAAAAGGAAAAGACAAGCTTACTGATAAAGATACAAGAGAAATAAAGAATGTAGTAGTTGGAATAGCAAAGATTCAAGACGTTGAAATAGAAGTTAAACAATAAAATAGTTAACATATTTTAAAGTAAATTTAGCCTGAAAGCTTAGATATAGATTTAAGTGTACAGGCTAAATTTATTTATGTTTTGTAATGTTTAATTTGTAAAAGACAAAGCTATTTGGTATAATATACGTAAAGTTATTCTTGACTGATATCAAATACCTAGGAGGTACGAAGATGGAAGAAAATGTTAAAAATGAAATTGACATGGGTATCGTAAAAATATCTGATGAAGTAGTAGGTGTAATTGCAGGACTCGCAACCACAGAAATAAAAGGAATAGTTGGGATGAGCGCAAGTCTTGTAGGCGGCATAACTCAGATATTAGGTGGAAAAAAGAATTTGTCAAAGGGTGTTAAAGTTACAGTCGGAGAAAACAGTGCTGCTATCGATTTATATGTAGTTGTAGAATATGGAATAAGAATTCCAGATGTAGCATTAGAAGTTCAGGACAATGTAAGAAAAGCTGTTGAGTCTATGACAGGACTTGAGGTTTCAGCGGTAAATGTACATGTACAGAATGTTATGATTCCTAAGGTAATAGATGTTGAAGATGATATGGAAGAATAGTACACATACCCTCTGTGTTTAGAGGGTTTTTTTATGTTTACACTTAAAATGTGTACTTGAACTACTGTAGTACATTAAGTATAATTATATCTAAAATGACAATAATTATTTGTAGAAGAATGTTTAGCCAAATTTAGGAGGAAAATATGAATAGAAGAAAATCAAGAGAAATTGCTATGAAACTATTATTTCAGATGACTATAAATAAGGAAGATTTTAAAGATGTTATTGCAAATTTAAAGGAGAATATCGAGGTTGAGAATGCAAAATTTGATGCTGCTGAATTATCAAATGAAAAAGAAAATGATCCTGAAAGCATTGATCTAGAAGATGTTGATATGGCATATATTATAAGGGTGCTTAAGGGTGTTCAAGAATATGGAGATGCTATAGATAAAGAGATAGAAAAAAATCTTAGAAACTGGAAGCTTAACAGGATATCAAGAATAGATATATCTATACTGAGAATATGTACATATGAATTTTTATATGAAGAAGATATTCCGAAAAATGTATCTATAAATGAGGCTATAGAACTTGCTAAAAAGTATTCAGCAGATAAGTCTGCATCTTTTATTAATGGTGTTCTTGGAAATATGTTAAGGGAAGCTAATGAATAAAATAATCTTCTTTTAACTATTTTTTAATGTAATTTACTTTAAATAATTTAAATTGCGACTATTCAAACCTATAAAATTTAAAGATTCAAGAAGGTATTAATTATGTATATAAAAACCTTAACAGTATCTGCACTGAATAATTATATAAAAAAGGTAATAGATAATGACTTTATATTATCAAATTCTAGTGTAAAAGGGGAAATATCTAATTTTAAACTTCATAGTAGTGGACATATGTATTTCTCACTTAAAGATGAAATGTGTAAGATGAACTGTATAATGTTTAGAAGTGCTGCGAAAAATTTAACCTTTATTCCGGAAAATGGAATGAAGGTTGTGATTAAAGGAAGAGTTTCCGTTTACGAGAAAGAAGGAACTTATCAGTTTTATTGTGATACTATTGAACCAGATGGAATAGGGGAGTTATATTTAGCTTTTGAAAAACTGAAAAATAAATTACAAAATCAAGGATTATTTGATGAAGAATATAAAAAGCCTATACCAAGGTATGCTAAAAAAGTCGGAATAATAACCTCTCCGACTGGGGCAGCGATTAGAGACATAATAAATGTTACAAGACGAAGAAATAAAAGCATGGAACTTCTAATATATCCTGCATTAGTTCAGGGAGTTAACGCTAGTAAAGATATAATAAAAGGAATAGAAACTTTAAATGATATAGAAGATGTAGACCTAATAATATTGGCTAGAGGTGGAGGTTCTATAGAAGAACTTTGGTCTTTTAATGATGAAGATTTGGCCTATTCTGTATTTAAGTCAAAAAAACCAATAATTACTGGAGTTGGGCATGAAATTGACTATACAATTGTGGATTTTGTTAGTGATAGAAGAGCCCCAACTCCGTCATCAGCAGCAGAACTTGCCGTTTTTAATTTAGAAGAAGTACAAAATAAAATTTTATCTTATAAGAGCATTTTGAATACTGATATTCAAATGAATTTAAATAATAGAAAAAGTAAACTGGAATTATTAAAGAAAAATATAAATTCTCTTAATCCATCAATATATATTGTAAATGAATATAATAATATTGATCGAATGAAGGAATTAATAAAAATAAAAATAAATACTAAGCTAAATAAAGAAAAAGAGACTTTGGGAAAAATAAATGCATTACTTTCTGCTCATAATCCACTAAATATCTTAAATAAAGGTTATTCTATAGTGGAAGATGAAAATAAAAATTTAGTTAGCACAATTCTAAGACTTAAAGAATTAGAAAAAGTAAAAGTTATATTAAAAGATGGCAGTGCTTTTTTAAATTTTACCATTGAAGGAGAGAATAAATCCTAGATTGTGGCATTAAAGGAGTGAGTCTATGCCTAGAAGAAGTGAATCCTATGAAACTATGATGGAAAAGCTTGAGGATATAGTAAACAAAATGGATAGCAAAGAACTATCTCTGGATGAAAGCTTAAAAAAGTATGAAGAGGGGATAAAACTTTGTAATAAATTATATAAAGTTCTAAATGAAGCAGAAGGAAAAATAAAGCTGCTTACTGAAAGTGGAGAAAAAGATTTTCAAGAAGAGTAGGCAGGGTTTTATAAAGAGACCATGCCTTTTTATTTAAGCAGATATCCCAAATCTGTGATTTGGAGATAGTCGCTTACTCATCTGACGTAAGGAAGAGGAGTTAAATATAAGCCATATTATTAATACTAGAGCGAATGGAGATGTATGATGTGGGTATGAAGGATGAGATTACTATTGAAAAATTGAAAAAGGAGATAGAAAGCTGGATCTCAGAATATTTTAAAGGAAAAGGTTCCTATAATAAAAGAGTTTATGAAGCTATAATTTATAGTTTAGATGCAGGTGGAAAAAGAATTAGACCATTATTATTTTTATTAACATATATGTTGAAGAATGATGATTATAAGTCTGTTCTTCCAATAGCAGCTGCAATAGAGATGATTCATACTTATTCCTTAATTCATGATGACTTGCCTTGTATGGATAATGATGATTTAAGAAGAGGTAAGCCTACGAATCATAAAGTCTTCGGCGAAGCAATTGCAGTTTTAGCAGGGGACGGATTACTAAATGAGGCAATGAATATTATGTTTAAATATTGTATTGACAGTGATAAAAATTCTATAAGAGCCTGCAGTGTGATTTCAGAGAGTGCTGGAGTAGAGGGAATGGTTGGAGGCCAAACAGTAGATATATTGAGCGAAAATAAAAAAATTCTAATAGACCAATTATATTATATGCATAGTAAAAAGACAGGAGCGTTAATAAATGCATCTATAGTTGCTGGTGCAATACTTGGAAATGCTTCGGAAAGTGACATGAATAATCTAGATTATTATGGACAAAAATTAGGTCTAGCTTTTCAGATAAAGGATGATATATTAGACATAGTGGGAGATACAAAAGTTTTAGGTAAAAAGGCCAAGAGCGATTTGGATAATCATAAAACCACATTTATAACTACATATGGGTTAAATAAATGTATGGAGATGTGTAATTCATTAACTGGTGAATGTATAGAAGTGTTAGATAAAGTTAAGGGGGATACTTCTAAATTAAAAGAATTAACTTTATTTTTACTTAATAGAGAAAAATAAAATTGTACAGGTATTTTCCTATTATCTAATATGCTACTAAAAAAAGTTAATATATTTAGTAGCTTTTCTTATATTAGTTTTTATTATTAAGGAAAGTAATGATATACTGTTTAGGGTAAATAAAATAATATATTTTTAAAAAGGATAGATGAAAATGTCTAATTTATTGGAAAATTATAAAGATATTAACGATATAAAAACCATGTCATTAGAGCAGCAAAGAAGGCTTGCATTAGAAATAAGAAGGTTTTTAATAGATAAAGTTTCAAAGACAGGAGGACATTTGTCTTCAAATTTGGGAGTAGTAGAGTTAACACTCAGCATATTTAAGGTATTTAACCTGAATAAAGATAAACTTGTATGGGATGTGGGACATCAGGCTTATGTGCACAAAATACTTACAGGAAGAAAAGATAAATTTGATACTTTAAGGCAATTTGGAGGAATAAGTGGATTTCCTAAACGAAGTGAAAGTATATATGATTTCTTTGAAACTGGACACAGCAGCACATCAATTTCGGCTGCTCTTGGAATGGCAAGAGCAAGAGATTTAAGAAATGAAAATTATGATGTTGTTGCAGTAATAGGAGATGGAGCATTAACTGGTGGTATGGCTCTTGAAGCTTTGAATGATGTGGGGTATAGAAAAACTAAGTTGATAATTATTTTAAATGATAACCAGATGTCTATAGGAAAGAATGTAGGAGGAGTATCCAGATACTTAAGTAAATTGAGGATGGACCCTAAATACAATAAGTTAAAAAAAGAGGTTGAAAATGCTTTGAAAAAGATACCTAATATAGGTAATGGTATGGCTAGGTATCTTGATAAGCTAAAAAAGGGAATAAAGCAGATGATAGTTCCAGGGATGTTTTTTGAAGATATGGGCATAAAATATTTAGGTCCTATTGACGGACATGATATGAAAAATTTAACGGAGGTTTTGTCTAAAGCAAAAGACATAAAAGGACCAGTTATTATACATGTTATAACGAAAAAAGGAAAAGGTTATCAATTTGCTGAGAATAATCCGGGTAAATTTCATGGCATAGGACCTTTTCATTGTGATAGCGGAGAGCTATGCTTTACTTCCTGTGATTCATATTCGAAAGCTTTTGGTGAAGAAATGGTGGAACTTGCATCTAAAAATAAAAATATTGTAGCAGTAACAGCGGCAATGAGAGATGGAACTGGTCTTAAAATGTTTTCGGAAAGGTTTCCAGATAGATTCTTTGATGTTGGAATTGCAGAACAGCATGCTGTAACTTTATCCGCTGGTATGGCAAAAGAAGGATTAAAACCAGTATTTGCCGTATATTCTACATTTTTACAAAGAGCCTATGATCAAATTTTACATGATGTTTGCATCCAGAAGTTACCTATTATTATTGCTATTGACAGAGCTGGTATAGTAGGAGATGATGGGGAAACACATCAAGGTGTATTTGACTTATCATATTTGACACATATGCCTAATATGACTGTTATGTCTCCTAAAAATATACCTGAACTTAGGTATATGCTTAAATGGGCAATTAACCAAAATTGCCCTATAGCTTTGAGATATCCAAGAGGAGGCGATAATTGTAGTATATTGATGGAACCTTTGAAAGATTTTAAATTTGGAATATGGGAAAGAATATATGATAAAGGAGATATTGCCTTGATTGCTCAGGGTAAAATGGTTCAACACGCAATGGCAGTAAGAGAAAAGCTATTAGCTTCAGGAGTGGAGATAAGAGTTATAAATGCATGTTTTATAAAACCTATTGACAAGGAATTGATTAAAGACTTAGTAGATAAAGATGTTAAAATTGTTACTATTGAAGATAATATGGTACATGGAGGATTAGGTACCAGTGTGCTTGAGTATGTAAATATTTTAAACAAAAAGATAAAGGTTTTAAATTTAGGGTTTAAGGATGAATTTATCCCTCATGGAAAAACTGATATATTATATAAATTATATGAATTAGATGTTGATGGAATCATAAAAAATATACTGAAAATAGTATGATGAAGAGTATTTTAATGATAAAATAGAGTAAAAAACATATTATTAATTAAAATTTGAAGTTAAAATGAATAACTATGATATAATTTAAAAAGGAGTTTGTTATGTCAGATATTAAAGAAAGACTAGATGTATTATTGGTGGAAAAAGGAATTTTTCAATCTAGAGAAAGAGCAAAAGCTAGTATAATGGCTGGTGAAATATTTGTTGATGGTCAAAGAGTAGATAAGTGTGGCGAAAAAGTAAAAAAAAGTTCTAGCATTGAATTTAAAGGGGAACAATTACCTTTTGTAAGCCGTGGAGGACTAAAATTACAAAAAGCTGTCAAAAATTTCAATATAGATTTAAATGAAAAAATTTGTCTTGATATTGGAGCATCAACAGGAGGATTTACAGATTGTATGCTTCAAAATAGCGCAAAAAAAGTCTATTCTATAGATGTAGGATATGGTCAATTTGCGTGGAAGCTTAGAATTGATCCAAGAGTAGTATGTATGGAAAGAACTAATATACGATATGTAAATATAGATGATATTGGAGAGTATAGTGATTTTGCAAGCATAGACGTTTCGTTTATATCACTTAAAAAAGTAGTGCCTGCTGTTTTAAACTTACTCAATGACAATGGTCGTATTATGGCACTTATAAAACCTCAATTTGAAGCTGGAAGGGAAAAAGTAGGGAAAAAAGGTGTTGTAAGAGAGAAATCAACTCATGAAGAAGTAGTATCAAATATTATTAATTTTATTACTGAGTGTAATTGTGAGATAATTGGATTAGATTATTCACCTATAAAAGGTCCTGAAGGAAATATAGAGTATTTAGTTTATTTTACAAAGGAAAGAGATTCTTATGAAAAGTTTAGTTATGATGAGATAACAAGAGTAGTAGATTTAGCACACAGCGGGCTTAATAGGGAGGCGCTATGAGGACTATAGGAATTAATGTAAATACAGCAAAGAATAACAATAAAGAGATGTTAGATTATATTGTGAAAACTATTCAGAATGAAGAATCAAATATAGATATTAAGATATATAAAGATGGTAATGGACTTACTTCAAGCGAAGGTGCTGGCTTGGAGGCTATTATTGTACTGGGTGGAGATGGAACTATATTAAGTACTACAAAACATGTTTATAAAAATACCGTGCCTATTTTAGGTATAAATATTGGACACTTAGGATTTTTAACGCAGGTAGAAAATTTAGATGTAGAGATCGCGATTAGAAATTTATTACAAAGGAAATATGATATTGAAGAAAGAGATATGATTCAATGTAGTTATAAATGTAATGGTGAGACTAAGGTGTCTCATGGATTAAATGATATAGTAATGCATAAAGGTATTAGAGCAAGAATACAGAAGTACGAAGTATTTGTAAATGATAAGCTATATAACACTTTTAATGCAGATGGAGTTCTTGTATGTACTGCGACAGGATCTACTGCTTATAATCTATCTGCTGGTGGGCCAATAATACATCCAGAACTTGATATATTGGCTTTAACTCCAATGTATGCGCAGTCGCTTGCTGCTAGGACAATCGTTTTAAGTGGGAAAAATGATATTTCTGTAAATGTAAAGGGAAATATTGATAATATATTTTTATCAGTAGATGGACAGGATTGGATTAAAACTGATAATGCAACGAAGATAGATATATGTAAATCTCATTACAAGTGCAGGCTTATAAGATTCGGAGAAAATGATTATTTTAGTACCTTACGAAAAAAGATTATTTATAAAGCAAAGGAATGTGAAGGTGAACAATATGAAGGTAACAAGACATGCTAAAATATTAGAAATAATAAATTCAAAGGATATAGAAACACAAGAAGAACTCGCAGAAGAACTTAGAAATAGTGGAATGAATGTTACACAAGCAACTGTCTCTAGAGACATAAAAGAACTAAAGCTTATAAAAGTATTAGCCGATAGTGGAAAATATAAGTATGCAACTATACTTCATACTGAAAGTTTTCTATCAAATAAGCTTGTAAATATATTTGCTCAAACAGTAGTAGGTATTGAACATGTTAATAATTTTATAATTGTAAAAACATTATCAGGATCAGCATCTGCAGCTGCAGAAGCTATAGATTCTTTGAATTTTGAAGGAATAGCAGGAACTATTGCTGGTGATAATACAATTTTTATAATGGTTAGAGATGAAGCACAAGCACAAGTCATAATTCAAAGAATGAAAAAAATGATTTCACAATAGGAGGCTCTTATTATATGCTTCTCCAATTAAATATAAGAAATTTTGCATTAATAGAAAGTTTGACTATTTCCTTTGAAAAAGGTTTTAATGTACTTTCAGGTGAAACAGGAGCTGGTAAATCAATACTTATTGATGCCATAAATTATGTATTAGGAAGCAAGTTTAGTAAGGATTTAATTAGGACTGGAGAAAATAAGACTTTTGTTGAGGCCATATTTTCTTTAGAAAACTCAAGGACAATTGAAATTTTAAAAGAACAAGACATTGAATGTGATGATTTAGTTATAATAAGTAGAGAAACTTTCCAATCTGGTAAAAGTATAGCTAAAGTTAATGGAAAATCAATTTTAGTATCTGTACTTAAGATAATAAGTAGTACACTGCTTGATATCCATGGACAACATGAGAATCAAAATTTATTGTCCAGTGAAAATCATATTCATTATTTAGATTATTATGGAGAAGAAATCTTAAAAGTTTTGTTAGATACGTATCGAGAAAAATATTATAGACTAAGTGACATTGAAAATAAGATTTGCGATCTTTTGGGAAAAGATGGAGAAAAAGAAAAACTTATTGATTTCTTTAAATATCAAATAGATGAAATAAGTTCTGCAAACTTAAAAGAAAACGAAGAGCAGGATTTGGAAGAAAAGTATAAAATACTTTCCAATGCTGAAAAGATAAATAACACATTGAATAGCTGTTATAAACATCTTCATTCTGGAGATGAAAATGTTTTATCAATATATGATGGATTAGCAACTGTTATAAGAGAAATATCAGCTTTAGAAGAGGCTTTTCCTAGGGTTAAGGAAATAAAAAGTTCTTTAGAAGAGGCATACTATAATATAGAAGGTAGTATAGATCAGATTAGAAGTATAAAAGAAAATGTGTATTATGATGAAAAAGAACTGGAATATATAAATAGCAGGATATTTCAAATTAATTCTTACAAAAAAAAGTATGGTAAGACTATAAAAAATATTCTTGAATATAGGGACAAAATAAAACTTCAATATGAAGAAATGATAAATAGTAATCAAATAGTGGAAAAACTAAAAAAAGAAAAATTTAAATTAATAGAAGAATTGAGAATCGAAGGAGAAAAAATTCACGAAGAAAGATGTAGGATTGCTGAAAAATTAGAAGTCAAAATTAAAAATGAATTAAACTTTGTAGGACTTGAAAAAAGTATATTTAAAGTAGGTGTAGATTTAGAGGATAAATTTACTTTAAATGGTTTAGATAAAGTTCAGTTTTGTATATCTACGAATCCTGGAGAACCTTTAAAGTCTTTGGAAAAGGTAGTGTCAGGAGGAGAGTTATCTAGAATAATGTTAGCATTAAAAACAGTATTTGTAGATAAGGATCAAATTCCATCTGTAATATTTGATGAAATAGATACAGGAATAAGTGGAAGAATAGCTCAGTGTGTAGCAGAGAAAATGTATACTATATCTAAAAATCATCAGGTATTTTGTGTCACACATTTACCACAAATTGCATGTATATCAGATATGCATTATTGGGTATCAAAAGAGGTCAAAGATAACAAGACCTATACAAAAGTAAGAAAGATGGACGAAAAGGAAAAAGAATATGAAATAGCAAGGATGATAGGTGGTTCTGAGGTTACAAAGTTAACATTAGAACATGCAAAGGAACTTATAGAGTTAGCAAATTCAAAAAAAAATGGAATTAAGGTATAAGGTTAAAAAAAGATTGCAAATTTTGCAGTCTTTTTTTATTTTTATCGTTCATAAAATTGTATTCTTTTGGAAAAAATAAGATTAAGTTGTTTTAAAATTTAATTTTTAAGCAAAAAATTAGTTTTAAAAACAAAGTATTAACTTTAATTGAAAGTATATAGTAGCATAATAAAAATATTAAAAGGGCAACTTAAAAATATAAAAATGCCAAAGAAACAGGAGGTAAAAGCATGTTTAAAAAATTAAGCAAAATATTGTGCTGTATGTTAATTCCTATCCTGTTGATTACAGTGGTTGCTTATTTTAAAATTCAAAATATACCTACAACAATATTTGTAAGGGAAGGTGAATGTGTAAAATCTAGTTCTTTAGTTAGAGTATGTGAAAAAATAGATAATATAAAAACAATTAGCAATGTTTCAAAAGATAAAAAAGCAAGTATAAACTTTTTAGGAGTTTTCCCTGTAAAGTCTGTTTCTATACAGTCTGTAAGCAATGATATAGTTTTATATCCTGGAGGACAGCCAGTAGGAGTAAAGTTAAGCACAAAAGGAGTTCTTGTTGTAGCTTTATCAGACATAAAAACTGAAAATGGAAAAGTACCGAGTCCTGCAGCGGTGGCAGGAATACAAATAGGAGATAATATAGTTAAAATTAACAATAACTACATTGAAAATGCAGAACAAACACAAAGCCAGATAAATAGTGGAAAAGAAAAAGAATTAAAAATAACCATTGAAAGAAAAGGAAAACAATTTGATAAGATAGTAAAGCCTGTTAAAAGTTCAGATGATAAAAACTATAAGATAGGATTATGGATAAGAGATTCTACTGCAGGTGTTGGAACATTAACTTTTTATGATGATAAAAATAAAATGTTTGCAGCATTAGGTCATCCCATAACAGATATTGATACTGGAACGATTTTAAATATAAACTCTGGAGAAATAGTATCATCATCAATAATATCAGTTAAAAAAGGATTAAAAGGGAATCCGGGAGAGTTAAAGGGGATATTTGTAAATGAAGATACAGTATTAGGAAATATAAAGAAAAATACCGAATGTGGTGTCTTTGGAAAAAGCAACACAAAATTAATAAATAAATACAACAAACCTATGAAAGTTGCACTAAGAAATGAAATAAAAGAAGGTCCAGCAAAAATATTAACAACAATTAATGGAGAAGAGCCTAAGTATTATGATATACAAATAGAAAAATTATTATCTCAGGATACTCCAGGTCCTAAAAGCATGGTCATAAAAGTTACAGATTCTGTACTTTTAGAAAAAACAGGTGGAATAGTTCAAGGAATGAGTGGCAGCCCTATTATACAAGATAATAAGATAATAGGCGCAGTAACTCATGTGCTTATAAATAGACCAGATGTCGGATATGGTATATATATTGAATGGATGCTTAAAGATGCTAATATATTAACTAAATAAAAATATGTAATAAATGTAATAATAATGCAAAAAAATATTTAGTATTAGAATAATGCTAGAATATATGATAAAATAAATATAATAAGTAATATAATGAAAGATAGTATATTAATTATGCTATCTTTTCAATTTGTAATTAATAAAAATTTTGATTAGCAAGAAGGAATTAAAATTCTTTTGTCGAATCTATTATTTGTTAAGATATGGGAATAAAATAAAAATAAAGGGGAGTAAGTAATATGGAACAATCAAAAATAAGTGTAATAATAGCAGATGATAATAAAGAGTTTTGTAATATTCTAAATGATTATCTGTTGAATCAAAGGGATATTGTTGTTACAGGAATTGCAAAAGATGGATTAGAAGCATTAAGCCTTATTGAAGAAAAGAAACCAGATTTAGTAGTATTAGATATAATTATGCCGCACCTTGATGGTCTTGGGGTATTGGAGAGATTAAATAGTATGAATATAGATCCTATGCCAAGAGTAATTGTTCTTTCTGCAGTAGGTCAAGATAAGATTACACAAAGAGCTATTACATTAGGAGCAGATTATTATGTAGTAAAACCTTTTGATATGGATGTATTTACCAAAAGAATAAGACAAATGTTTAATAATACTATTAGTAGTGGAGAAGAAACCAAGAAAACTATATCAATAATTGACACGACAGAAATAAAATTTGCTAAAAATGAACCTACAAATCTCGAACAAGAAATAACTAACATAATACATGAAATAGGAGTTCCTGCTCATATAAAGGGTTATATGTATTTAAGAGAAGCTATAACAATGGTAGTAAATAATATGGAACTTTTATCTGCGGTAACTAAGGAGTTATATCCTTCAATTGCTAAGAAGTATAACACCACAGCTAGTAGAGTAGAGAGAGCAATCAGGCATGCTATTGAGGTTGCATGGTCAAGAGGTCAAGTAGAAACTATTAATAAAATATTTGGCTATACTATACATAATGATAAGGGCAAGCCAACAAACAGCGAATTTATAGCAATGGTTGCTGATAAATTAAGATTAAAAAATAAAGTAAGCTAAAATAACTTAGTTTGTTGATAAATATGCATGAGAATCAATATAAATTTTAGTATCTCATATCTATAAATTTAAAATTAATTTATTATTAAAGCACCTTTTGTATATTGGTTTAAGTACTAATATGTAGGAGGTGTTTTTAGTTTGCGAAGAATATATTGACTTTTCAAGGAAGAGAGAAAAATATAATATCTTAATTATTGCAGCGTCGGATTAGGGATAAGAGAGGACACATAATTTTTTATAAAACTTAAATAAACAAAATTTATTTAATTATTTAAGTTAAATTTAGAAAATTAATATCAATTTTATAGTATAATTATATAAATGTTTAATGTATGGAGGTTAAAGAGTATGGATCAACAAACAAAACAAGTAAATTTACAAGATATATTCTTAAATTCAGTTAGAAAGGACAAAATATCAGTTACGATACACTTAGTGAATGGGTTTCAAATTAAAGGAAATGTCAGGGGATTTGATAATTTTACCGTAGTACTAGATTGTGAGGGTAAGCAAATGGTGGTATATAAACATGCTATTTCTACGATCACACCTGCGAAACCAGTAGTAGTTAGTAAGCAGTAGAAGAGTTATAATAATATTTTCTATATTTAAAGAATGCCATTACTGTATAGAGAAGAATAAATAAATTTTATTTAAATACATATAAATTCCCAATGATTTAAAGAGGTACAATTAATTTTGTATCTCTCTTTTTATGGTGGAATATTATAAGCTGTCTATAAGTTTTTTATTTATTATTTAAATAATAATTGATTATCATATCATTAGGAGAGTTTTAATGAATTATAGGTAAAATTAAAATGAATTAGCAATTGAAAAAATAACGGATGTTATAAAATGACAAGTCACAGTGTAAATTGTTGATTATCACATATAAATGTGATAATATTATGAATATATTAACAAAAAATAAAAACTGGTAACTAAGAAGAATTCTCTTTATTTGGGCACTTTGAGAATTTGGAGTGAGTAGTGCAACCGACCAATTGAATTTAATATTCAGTTGGCCTTTATTATTTGTGGATAAAAAGGGGGATTAAGGTTGAAAAAAATAAGGTACAAGATTTTATTAACATTTCTAATTACTTCATCATTATTCATTATAATTACTGGAGGTTATAATATAATAAATCTTATTCAGTTAGACAAAAATGAAATAGTAACTTTAAAAAAAATATTATTTAATGATTATGACAAAATGATAAAAAATGAAGTTGAAACATCTACGGGATTAGTAGCTACATACTATAGTCTTTATAAAGAGGGAAAGTTAAGTGAAAAAGAAGCTCAAGAAGAGGCTAAAAATGCTATTAAAAATTTGAGATATAATAATGAAGGATATTTTTGGATTGATGATACAAATGGTATACTTGTTGCACATCCTATACAACCAGGACAAGAAGGAACAAACCGAATTAATATTAAAGATCCAAATGGAGTTGAATTAATAAAAGAAATTATAAAAGCAGCTGGAGATAATAAAAACTCTGGATATACAGATTTCATGTGGCCTAAACCATTAGAGAATGGAACGAATAAATTAAGCCCTAAAAGAGCGTATTCTCAATTATTCAAACCTTGGAATTGGATTATAAGTACTGGAAATTATGTTGATGATATAAATTTGCTTGTTAGTTCAAAAGAAATAGAACTTAACAAAAATTTAAAAAGAAATATTGTCGCTACAATCGCATTTATGGCTATTTTATTACTTGTAATTGTCTTGATTTCCATGACCTTAAGTAAAAAAATATCAGACCCAATTATCAAAATAGTAAAAGCTTTTGAAAAGGACGAAAATGGGCAAATAAGGATACAGGAAATTAAATTGAATTCTAAAGATGAAATTGGATTGTTAGCTAATACATTAAATGAGATGTCACTACAGGTTAAAAATTTTATAAGTGGAGTTGTTTTAGAATCTAAAAATGTTCATGATAGTGTTAATGTTGTTAATCAAGATGTATATTCGTTAAATTTGCAAATGCAGGAAATATCTAAAATTATTGAAGAATTATCGGCTGGTGTCGAAGAAACATATGCATCCACTGAAGAATTAAATTCTATTTCTGTAGAAATAGAATCAGCAGTAGAAATTGTAGCTAACAAGGCACAAGAAGGCGCTTTATCGGCTGAGGAAATAAGTAAAAAAGCAATTTCTTTAAAAGACAGCTCAATTATGCTTCAAAATGAAGCTAATGAAACACGTTTAAAAATTAAAAATTCAATGGATAAAGCTTTATGTAAAATAAAAGAGGTTGAAAAGATTAAAGTTTTATCTGATGCAATCTTACAAATATCCTCACAGACCAACCTTTTGGCATTAAATGCTGCAATTGAATCAGCTAGGGCAGGGGAATCAGGAAAAGGATTTTCAGTAGTTGCTGAACAAATAAGAAAATTAGCAGAGGATTCTAAAACAAACGTAAATGAAATGCAAAACATAGTTAATACCATATTTCAGGCTGTAAATAGCCTTGTGGATGTGTCAACCCAAACTTTAATTTATATAGAAACAAAAGTTGTAGATAGTTATAAAGATTTTGTCCTTGTTGGAGAAAACTATGATAAGGATTCAGCTTATATTGATAATCTAGTATCAGATTTAAGCTCAACTTCAGAGGAAATTCTAGCATCTATAAAGACCATAGCGGAATCAATTAATGAGATATCAAAAGCAAGTAGTGATGAAGCTAATGGCACAAGTGATATTGCTGATAGAGTATTAAAAATAAAAGATAAGACAAATGAAGTGAAAATTAAAACTGTTCAAATAGAACAAAGTGCTGTAAATTTAGAAGATTTTGTTTCAAAATTTAATATCTAATCATAGTAAACCTTAATAAAAAAATAGGTTGAACTTGATGGAAGATGTGAAGTAAGTTATGATTCATTGAAATCTCTAAAAAGTTTTTTCTTTTGACTAAATGTTAGTTGATTGTTTTTTTACTGTCAAAATAAGTATAAAATAATGATTGCTAAATGGTAAAAATTGATATACAATAGACATATAAAATATATATAGAAATAGTCCTATATAATGAAAAATATTTATTAGTTCTACTATTATATATGTCACTTAATTAGAAAATTAAAAGTACAAGCTAAACTATCAATAAAACGTTTTAATATAGTATATATAATGGTAAAGTAAGCATACTAATTCTGAATTCATTGTAATGATTACTTGTAAATTAATGTTAAAAAATAAAATTTCTTAAAAGAAAAATTAAGTACAATTAGTTTTAAAAGGACAGAGAACAAATTATAATAATCTGTCTTTTTTTTATATAATATTCTAAAATAAAATAATTTGACATAATAATTTAACAAGGAAGGTGATAAAATGAAACTTGAATTAGAATTTGAAGAAATAAAAAACATTGAAAATCTTATATCAAGTAGAATTAATGACTTAAGAGATAAGCTTGTTGACGATGATGATAAGGAAGAAGAACTTCGTGAAATTATAAGATATTACAAAAAGCTTATGAAAAAAATTGAAAATCAGGCAACAAAATAGATTTTAATTCACCTTACGTAAACTTAATCATTTACAAAATTAACATATAATATACAGGTACAATCCCTTAGATTATTTATGCTCTAAGGGATTGTACTTATATATGTACCTTTAATTGACAATTAAATTTCTTAAGTATAAAATTAAAATAAAATAATTAGAATATATTAGTGAGTAATAAAAAATTTTACATCAATATATTGGAGGTAATATTATTATGGATTTTAATGAGAAAACAACAGATATAAAAAATATATATAAAGGAAAAATTATTGATGTAAATCTTCATACAGTTGATTTACCAAATGGAAAGAAATCGACCAGAGAGATTGTAAATCATCCAGGGGGAGTTGCTATTATTGCTTATAAAGATAAAGAAACAATACTTTTAGTTGAGCAATTTAGAAAACCAATAGAAAAAAGTATTTTAGAGTTACCAGCAGGAAAAATTGAAAAAGGTGAAGACATTGAATTATGTGGTATGAGAGAATTAGAAGAGGAAACAGGTTACAAGGCTAAAGAATTTAAATATTTAGGTAAAATTGTTTCTAGTCCAGGTTTCTGTGATGAATATATATATATATATAAAGCAGATTGCTTATATAAAGGTGACGATAACTTAGGAGATGAAGATGAATTTATAAATATTAAAGAAATAAAAATTGGTAAGGCTAAGGAAATGATAAAAAGCGGCGAAATAATTGATGCTAAAACTATAAGTGCATTTATGTTTATATAGTAATAATGTTTTCAGACATAGTCATATAACTTCTTTTGTTATCATAAATATTAAAAGGATAACTAACAAAGGGGGATGAAACTATGTCGGAAAACAGGGTATTAAGCATCATAAATGAACATATACAAAATAATTTTTGGCTTTATATTATAAGTTTACTATGTATATGTACAGGAATAGTTTTAGGAATATATAGCGTTAGGTATATGGGGAGTTTTGAAAAAAGCGACCTCTTAAGTTACCTTAAAAATTTTAGCAGTACCATTAGTTCAGGCAATATAAATTATAAGTCTATTTTTGCTCAAACGATAAAAAGTAATATTCCTATATTATTTGCTGTATGGTTTCTTGGACTTACTATGATAGGAATACCTATAATATTAATAATCGATATTATAAAAGGGTTTACTATAGGATTTACAATTAGCTTTGTGGTAAATGGGATGGGTATAAAGGGAATATGGTTTTCACTTTTAGGTGTTCTTCCACAAAACATCATTTATATTCCATGCATAATATTTGCTTCTGTGCTTGCTATGGAATTTTCACTAACTATATTAAGAGATAAGACAAGCAGGCGTTGGGGTTCCAGTATATGGTTAAGGATAACATCTTATTCATTTTCTTTTATACTAGTTGTGAGTATTATGTTTGTTGGATTTTTTATGGAGGTTTACCTTACTCCCAATATGATTAAAATAATAGTAGCAAGCATAGGATGGACTGCTGTATGATAGAAAATAGAGAATTTGCTGATTTTATTATAACTGTATTAAAATGTTTTTTTATATTATTTTTTTTCGGATTATTTTTACCTGAATTTTTAGATTACATATTGTATAATTTTATAATTAGACCTAATGTATATGACAACAGTATATTTGTGCATAATTTAGTTCGTAAGAATTTAGATGTGATTTACAACTATATTTATGTTTTTCAAAGATTTTTAGGAATTTAAAAATAAGGAATCCTAAAAGGTAGGAGAAGGTTATGGATAACTATTTATTAAAATATATTGATAAACTAGAAAAAAAACATGTTAGTAAGAATACTATAGATGCATACACTAGGGATATAAGCAGATTTTATAATTTTATAAAAGAAAGAAAAGAAAAAATTCAGGAGGTAGAAACAGTTACGGTAATGGCATATGTCCAATACTTGCAAAAGGAAGGAAGAGCTGTTTCTTCAATAGTTAGAAATATAGTATCATTAAGAAATTTTTATAAATACTTAATTGAAAAAGATATAGTAAAAGAAAATCCAGTAATGAGTTATCAAATACCTAAAATTAAGCATAATATCCCGAAGGTATTAACTATAGAAGAAGTGGATAAACTTTTATCAGCGCCGAATTTAACATTAAATAAAGGCATAAGAGATAAGGCTATGCTTGAAGTAATGTATGCAACAGGTATGAAAGTATCAGAACTTTTAAATCTAACTGTATATGATGCGAATTTAAAACTATATTATATAAAATGCAAGGGATCAAAGGATCAGGAAAGGATAATTCCTTTAGGAACAGTGGCGGTAAGATGCTTAGAAGAGTATTTAAAAGTAAGAACTGAATTAAATATATACAGTTTAGATTTACTATTTTTAAATTTAAAGGGTGTGAAGATGACACGACAAGGATTTTGGAAAATAATTAAATATTATGCTGAAGAAGCTAAAATAGATAAATACATAAATTCATTTACATTAAGGCATTCTTTTGCAGTTCATTTGCTGCAAAATGGTGCAGATCTCAAATCAGTGCAAGAATTACTAGGTCATAAGGACTTATCAGCAACTCAAATATACTCTAGTATTTCTAGAAAAAATAAAATAGCAGAAATTTATAAAAAATCTCATCCGAGAGCATAATAAAATTAGTTATTTAATTGTTAATGGACAGTTGAAAGGTTTTTCATCTGTCCATTTGTTAATATTAGAAATCAAAGAAAGGAAAGATTACATATGGTAAAAAGAGTTGTATTGATTGTACTAGATAGTGTTGGTATTGGGGAATTACCGGATGCTTTAAATTATGGTGATGTAGGAAGTGATACTCTTGGCAATATTACTAAAGCTGTCGGAGATTTAAGTCTGCCAAATATGGAGAATATGGGTTTAGGAAATATAACTGGAGCAAAAAACATAAAAACAGTTGAAAGCCCAATAGGCAGTTTTGGAAAATGTGCTGAATTGTCTATTGGTAAAGATACGGTAACTGGTCATTGGGAAATAGCGGGAGTTATACTTAGAGAACCTCTTAATACATATCCGGAAGGATTTCCAAATGATATAATAAATGAGTTTGAAACAAAAATTGGTAGAAAAATAATTGGAAATAAAGTAGCCTCAGGAACAGAAATAATTAAAGAATTAGGAGAAGAACATATAAAGACAGGATGTCCTATAGTTTACACATCTGCAGACAGCGTATTTCAAATAGCTGCCCATGAGGAAATAATACCGTTAGAAGAATTATATAATATGTGTAAAATAGCAAGAGAAATGCTTGTAGGAGAGAAAACTGTAGGAAGAATAATTGCAAGACCATTTGTTGGTAAAGATGGACAGTTTGTTAGAACCTCAAATAGAAAAGATTTCGCCTTAGATCCATTTAATAAAACTATGTTAGATTTTGTTAAGGAAAATAATTTAAGTGTTATGGCCGTGGGGAAAATAGAAGATATATACAATAAAAAAGGAATAACAGATGCTGTACATATAAAAAATAATATGGATGGTGTAGATAAAACGTTGGAATATATGAAAAAAGAAAAAGAAGGGCTTATATTTACTAACTTGGTTGATTTTGATATGTTATATGGACATAGAAACGATGTACAGGGGTATGCAAATGCATTAAGGGAAGTGGACAGAAGACTTTCAGAAATTACATCGCTTATGAAAAAAGATGATGTTTTAATATTAACTGCAGACCATGGATGTGATCCAACAACAGAAAGTACTGATCATTCAAGAGAGTATATACCATTACTTGTTTATGGGGAAGATATAAAAAAAGGTGTTAATATAGGAATAAGAAATAGTTTCTCTGATATAGGAAAAACTATACTCGATCTATTAAATATTGAAAATGATTTATATGGAGAGAGTTTTTCAGAAAAAATATTATTGTAACTAAAAACAGAAGTAATATTCT